>JALUFY010000457.1 GCA_027051995.1 Hyphomicrobiales bacterium | reverse complement strand
CTTTCGCCGCGTTTCGTCGTCGATCAGCTTGCCGCCGCCGTGGAGCGCCAGACGGGCCGCAAGCTCATCGTCAAGGGCCGCCCGGCTCTGGCCTTCTGGCCCGAACTGTCGGTGCATCTGACGGATGTTTCGCTGTCCAATCCGCCGGGCATGGCGAAAGGGACGTTCCTGCGCGTGAAGGCGCTGGACATCGCCGTCTCCGCCCGCCCGCTGCTGCAACGCAAGCTGGATATCCGGACAATCCGCCTGACCCGGCCGGAGATTTCCCTGCTTGTGGATGCGAAGGGGCGCGCCAGCTGGGATTTCTCGAATCCGGCGGGCAAGGGCGGCGCTGGCGGCTCCACCTCCGGCGAAGGCGGCGGCGCGGGCGATGTGCTGACCGGCGTCCGCCTCGCGCCCATCGTCATATCGGACGCCTCCGTGCGCTATCTGGACGAGCGCTCCGGCTCGGTGTTCTCCGCGGACAAGGTCAACCTGAACATCTCCCTGCCCACGCCGGAGAGCCCGCTGAAGCTGAAAGGCTCCGCCGTGTGGCGGCGCGAGCCGGTCAGGTTCAGCCTCTTCATCAAGGCTCCGCAAAGGCTGGGCGGGGCCGGATCGCCCCTGGAGGCGGCCATCGAGGCCCCGCGCGCGCGGGCCGTCTATTCCGGCTTCATGGGGCTGAAAAAGGGGCTTGAGCTGGCCGGCCGCATCGAGGCCTCCGGAAAATCCCTGCGCGGGCTTTTCGCCTGGCTGGGCGCGGATATGCCGCAGGGGCGCGGCCTGGGGCCTTTCTCCATCAAGAGCGCCATTGGTGTTTCGCAAAAGATGGTAGAGTTGAAAAAGGCGCGCATCACGCTCGATGGCATGACGGCGCGCGGCGCGGTGCGCGTCATCAGCGGCAAACATCCGCGCATTTCCGCCTCGCTGGGGGTGGATCGCATCGACGCCAACGCCTACATGGCCCCGCCGCCGCCCCCGGCGCTGAAGACGCAGGGCCGCAAAACCGCTCCGGCGGACTGGTCGGACGCGCCCATCGATCTGTCATCCCTGAAGGGCATCAATGCCGATCTGCGCCTGGCCGCCGGAGAGATTCTCTACCGCAAGGTGCGCATCGGCCGCAGCGATGTGACCGCGAGCCTCAAGAATGGTGTGCTGGACGCCAGATTGACGAAGATGGCCCTCTATGGCGGCAAGGCCACCGGGCGGCTGATTCTTGATGGTTCGCGCAAGAAACCCGTCGTGCGCGGGGCGCTTTCCGCCAGCGGCCTCAATGGCGAAAAGCTGTTGCGCGATTTCGCCGGCATGACATCCATACGCGGCGCGCTGACGGCAACCCTTTCGCTCGCCGCCACGGGCAAAAGCCAGCGCGAAATGGTCTCCACCCTGACCGGCAAGGCGAAAATCAGCTTCGCCAACGGCGCCATCAGGGGCGTCAACATCGCCCGCCTCGTGCGCACGGTGCGAGGCGCCATCGTCAACGGCTGGAAGAAGGCGCCGAAGGAAAAGACCGATTTCGCCGAGCTCTCCGCCAGCTTCAGGATCACCGACGGCATCGCCCAGACGCATGACATCAGGATGCTCGGCCCGCTGGTGCGCGTCACCGGCTCCGGCGAGGTGGACATGCTGCGCCGCTATCTGGACTTGCGCGTTGATCCCAAGCTCGTCGGCTCGCTGAAGGGGCAGGGCGGCAAGCTGGGGCTGACCGGCCTGCCCGTGCCCGTCATCATCAAGGGGCCGTGGGACAATCCGAAAATCTATCCCGACATCAAGGGCATCCTCAAGGATCCGAAAACCGCCTACAAGAACCTCAGGGGCCTGATCGCCAAGGTTGGCGGCGCCAATGCCGGCGAGACCGTGGACAGGATCAGGGACAAGGCCAGGGCCCTGGGCAAGGCGCGCCAGAAACAGCTGGAGAAGGCGGCGCAAAAGCAGCTCGGCAAGGCCATAGGCGATCAAAAGGCGGAAAAAACGGTGAAAAAGGCCAAAAAGAAGGCTAAAAAGCTCCTCAGGAAGCTGTTTCAATAGGTTCGCGAGAGAGGCCCGTCATGTCCGTGCGCGTGCAGTCAGACGCCTTCGATCCGGCGGCCGAATACGCCGCCTTCCGCAAGAACGACAATCGCGGCGCGACGGTCATGTTCACCGGCACGGTGCGCCAGATGAGCGAACGGGCGGACATTTCCGCTATGACCCTGGAGCACTATCCGGGCATGACGGAAAAGGCGCTTGAGGACATCGTCGCCGAGGCCCGCGCCCGCTGGGACATTTCGGACGTTCTCGTCATCCACCGCCATGGCCGCATGCTGCCCGGCGAGGACATCGTGCTGGTGCTCACCGCCTCCGCCCACCGCCGGGACGCCTATGAGGCCAACGTCTTTCTCATGGACTGGCTTAAGACGAAGGCCCCCTTCTGGAAGCTGGAGGAAACCGGCGAAGGCGAACGCTGGGTGGAGGCGAAGGACAGCGATGACGCCGCAGCCGCCCGGTGGGAAAAATAGGTGTCCCGCCCTTATCGCCGCCGCCGTTACCGCCGCCCCCGTCCGCTCTGGCGCAGGGCGGCGGATTACGCCCTGACCGCCATGCTCATCGCCGCCAGCCTGTGGGGCCTGCGCCAGTGGGGCGGCTTCGGCGGCGGGGCCGTGCGTGTCATTGACGGCGATTCGCTCATTGTCGATGGCCGCGAGGTGCGCCTGTCGGGCATCGACGCGGTGGAGCTGCATCAGACCTGCCTTGATCCCAAGGGCCGGTCCTGGCCATGCGGGCGGCTGGCGCGCAATCATCTGCGCACTCTGGTGCGGGGCGAAAAGCTCGATTGCAAGACCGTTGACGTGGACAAATATGAGCGCACGGTGGCCGTCTGCCGCGCCAAGGGGCGGGACATCGGCCTGGCCATGCTGGCGGCGGGATGGGCCGTGCCCTATATCGGCGCGCCACCCGCCTATTACCGCGCCAGCGGGCAGGCCCGCGCCGCCCGCCTTGGCATATGGCATGGCCGTTTCACCCGCCCGGCGGAGTGGCGCGCCCTGCATGGCGATGTGGCGGATACCGGCGCGCGAACGCCGCCGGATTGAGGCGGAGAAAGTGCCCTGGCCTACTTCCAGAACTCCGGCGAAAGCACCACGAGGACGGTGAAGAACTCCAGCCTGCCCAGCAGCATGGCGAAGCCCAGCAGGATCTTGGCGGCGTCCGGCAGGGTGGAGAAATTGCCCGCCGGGCCGATGACCTTGCCGATGCCGGGGCCGACGTTGGTCACCGCCGTCACGGCGGCGGACAGCGAGGTGTCGAAATCCACCCCCATCAGGGCGATGAGCACGGCGAAGAGCAGCACCGTGGCGAACAGCGCCGAGACGAAGGCGAAGACCGACATGGAGATTTCCTGGGTGATGGTGCGCCCTTCATAGGAGATGGTCACCACCCTGTGCGGGCTGGCCAGCCTTTTCAGATAGGCGCGCGTCGCCAGCATCATGATTTGCAGCCGGAAAACCTTCATGCCCCCCGCCGTGGAGCCGGTGCAGCCGCCAAGGAACATCAGGGCGAAGAAGGCGGCGATGGCGAAGGTGCCCCATGTGGTGAAGTCGCCCAGCGCGTAGCCGGTGGTGGAGACGATGCCGATGACATTGAACGACACCTGGCGCAGCGCCGTCATCAGCGGCAGGCCGCCGGCCAGCATCCGCCAGGCCGTCATCAGCGCGATGACAACGAAAACGATGCGCACGAAGCCGATGACCTGGCGGTCATTGAAGACCCCGGCGTCCCTTTCGCGCACGGCGCGCACATAGAGCACCATGGGCAGTGAGGCCAGGAACATGAACAGCGTCGCCAGCCAGTGAATGGCCGGCTGGGTGAAAAAGCCCATGGAGGCGTCATGGGTGGAAAAGCCGCCGGTGGAGATGGTGGTCAGGGCGTGATTGACGGCGTCGAACAGCCGCATGCCCGCCACCCGGTAGGAAATGGCGCAGGCCGCCGTCAGCCCCACATAGGCCATGGCGATGAAGCCGATGAACTGGCGCGCCCTGGGCACGATCTTGTCGGAGCGGTCGGAGCTTTCCGTCTGGAACAGCTGCATGCCGCCCACCTTGAGAAACGGCAGCATGATGAGCGCCATGACGACGATGCCCACGCCGCCGATCCATTGCGTCAGCGAGCGCCACAGCAGAATGCCCGGCGGCATCTTGTCCAGCCCGGAAAGCACTGTCGAGCCGGTTGTCGTCAGGCCGGAAACCGTCTCGAACCAGGCGTCGGCGAAGCTCATGCCCCGGTCGAGAAACAGATAGGGGATGGAGCCGAAGATGGAGACGGCGATCCAGCTCGTCACCGTCAGCAGAAAGCCCTCCTTCAGGCGCACCCGCTCGGCCCAGGCGTCGCGCGAGATGAGCACCATCATCAGCCCGGCGAAGCCCGTCATCAGCGCCGATCCGGCGAAGATCTCCCAGTCGCGGTTGCCCGCCAGAACATCGGCCAGCATGGGCGGGATCATCAGCGCCATGAGAACGAGCATGAGCATCCCGACGACGAAGAAGATGCGGTAGGGGTCCACCGGGCCGGCGTGCTTGTGCCCGCTGTCCCGGCTGCTGGTGGAATGGGAAGGGATGGTCATCCGGCGTCCGTGATTGTTGCGCGATGCCGCCGGAGGATGCCCCGGCGCTGGCTGGAAATACCACACGGGCGAGCGCATGAAAAGCCGCCCGCTTGGCCGCCCCCGTCTCGCGGCGGGCGGAGAAAAGGCCTGATCTTGATCCATGTCAAGGACAGGCGCGCCCGCGGGGTCTAAAACCCGCGCCATGAAGGAACGCGGGACAATGCTGCAACGGATGAGGACGCGCCGGGGCGCGGCCTTCATCGCGCTTTATGCCCTGCTCATCGAGATTTTCTTCGGCGCCATGCACGCGGCGGCGCTTGCCGCTTCCGCCTTCGGCCCGCCGGCCAATCCCGATTCCTTCCTCTTTCAGATCTGCACCCCGGGCGGCATTACGTCCATCCGGGTGACAGACGAAAAGAGCGCAAAACCGGCGCAACGGAGCTCGCGCGGCTCGGCCAGCGACTTCTGCCCGGTGTGCGGCTCCACCGCCGTTTCGCTCTTTACCTACGCGCCGCCGGCCACAGTCCCGCCGGCGCCGCGCGCCGTCTTTTCCCATTTCCGCATGGAGAGCTGGAGCGGCCGCTCCCTGACCGCCTGGCGGTCGCTGCGCATTCGCGCCCCTCCGGCCTGATTTTTCCACGGCTTTCACAACTTGCCCGGCCTGTGCGCGCCTGAGAATTGCGCGCCAGAGTCACGGGTCGAAATACAGGAAAAATCAAGGGAAGAGAGAATCATGAACCGCAGAGAATTGCTGACCGCCGCCTCCGCCGCCGCAGTTGCCTTGGCCGCCGGAACAAAGGCCGGTTTCGCCAAGATGAAAATGACCCCGCCGTGGGTGTGGCAGAAGGAACATGGCGTCAATTCGCCCGTCATCAAGGACGCCAATCCGACGAAGGACGAATTCAAGAAATATCCGCGCTGCCCCTATTGCGGCATGAGCCGCAAGAAGTTCAACCACACCCGCCATCTCATCCAGTATGACGACGGCACGGCGGAAGGCACCTGCTCCATCCGCTGCGTGGCCGTGGCCTTCGCCATCAACCTCGACCGCGGGGCGAAAAAGATCTGGGCGGGCGACGCCGGCTCGGACGCCAAGGTCAAGCCGCTGGTGGAGGTGGACAAGGCCACCTACATCTACATGCCCGGCAAGATGGGCACCATGACGCACAACCGCAAATGGGCCTACGCCGACGCCGCCAAGGCCAAGGCCACGGGCGCGAAGACCATGGGCTTCGACGAGGCCCTGCAACTGGCCTATGCCGATCTCGGCAAGGACAGCGCCATGAGCCGCAAGCGCCGCGCCGAAAAGCGCGCCCACATGATGAAAAAGATGAAAATGATGAAAATGAAAAAGAACGGCTGAGTTCCTTTTCCCGCTAGTAACACCAGGGGAGGGGCGGGAACGTCCCTCCCTTGTTCATGTCCGCACCGGAGGTCATCATGTTCCGCGCATATTCCCGCCGTTTCGTTCTCGCCGCTTGCATCGCGGCGCTGTTCTCCGCGCCCGCGCCGGCCGGCCAGATCGAGGATACGAAGAACGCCGCGCCGAAGCTCGTTCTGCCGGAACCCACGGAGCATGACGCTTGCCCCGTCTGCGGCATGTTCGTCGCCCGCTATCACGAATGGGTGGCCACCATAACGTTCACGGACGGAACCCATGCGCATTTCGACGGCGCCAAGGACGCCTTCAAGTTCTGGCTGGACATGAAGAAATACGACACGAAGGGGCACACGCAAAAGGATGTGAAGGCCTTCGGCGTCACCGCCTATTACTCCACCGAAATGATCGACGCCCGCAAGGCCTGGTATGTCATCGGCTCCGATGTTCTGGGCCCAATGGGCCATGAACTGATCCCCCATCCCGATCTCTATGACGCAAAGGACTTCATGAAGGATCACCATGGCCGGGCCATCATCCGTTTCGAGGACGTGGACATGCGGATGCTCAACGGTCTGGATGATGGCAAATTCATCCTGCACGGCAAGGAGCTGAAGTGATCATGCGCAAGTCCACCGCCGCCTTTCTCGCCCTGGCCATTGGCCTGGCCGCGCTGGCCGCCGAGACCGCCCACGGCGTGAGGGGCGCCGCCGCCTTCGCGCCGCGAACCGCCCGCATGTCCGCGTTGACGGAGGCTCTGGGGCTGAGCGATCCCGCCCTTTTCACCGGGGCGCGCTACACCCGCCATCCCTCGCAGGCCGATCTGTTCT
>JALUFY010000456.1 GCA_027051995.1 Hyphomicrobiales bacterium | reverse complement strand
GGCCGGCAGTACGCGCCACGCGTGCCCAGGCGGATCGGGTGCTCTACCGTCAGGCGATCCGCACCCGGCTGGAGAATCAGCCCAATCTGGATCTGTTCCAGCAGCCGGTGGAAGACCTCCTTCTGGAAGGCGACCAGGTCGTCGGCGTGGTCACCCGTATGGGGCTGAAGTTCTATGCCCGACAGGTGGTGCTGACAGTGGGCACCTTTCTGGCCGGACGCATTCATATCGGCCTGAACAATTATGAGGGCGGGCGTGCCGGCGACGAACCCAGCAACCGGCTGGCGGCACGGTTGCGGGAACTGGATCTGCCGGTGGGCCGACTCAAGACCGGCACGCCACCGCGTCTGGACGCACGCACGGTGGATTTTTCCGTCATGACCGAGCAGCCGGGCGATGAGCCGCCGCCGGTGTTTTCCTTCATGGGGCGGCCGGAGATGCATCCGCAGCAGGTGCCCTGCTACATTACCCATACCAATGAACGTACCCACGAGATCATTCAGGGCGCGCTGGATCAGTCGCCCATGTACGCCGGGGTCATTGAGGGCGTGGGGCCACGCTACTGTCCGTCCATCGAGGACAAGGTGGTGCGCTTTGCCGACAAGCCCAGCCATCAGATTTTCATCGAGCCGGAAGGGCTCACCTCCAACGAGCTCTATCCCAACGGCATCTCCACCAGCCTGCCATTCGAGGTGCAGGTGGAGATCGTCCGATCCATTCGTGGGTTGGAAAAGGCGCGCATCGTCCGCCCCGGCTACGCCATCGAGTATGACTACTTCGACCCACGCCACCTGAAGCCGACACTGGAGACGGGCGCCATTAGAGGCCTGTTCTTCGCCGGGCAGATCAACGGCACCACTGGTTACGAGGAGGCAGCGGCGCAGGGGCTGTTGGCCGGCGCCAATGCTGCGCTGCGGGCGCAGGAGCGCGAGATGTGGTATCCGCGACGGGATCAGGCCTACATGGGTGTGCTGGTGGACGACCTGATCACCTTGGGTACACAGGAACCCTACCGCATGTTCACCTCTCGTGCCGAATATCGGCTGATGCTGCGGGAGGACAACGCCGACCAGCGTCTGACGCCCATTGGCCGCGAGCTTGGGCTGGTGGACGACGCCCGCTGGGCTGCCTTCGAAGCTAAGATGGAAGCGATAGAAAAAACATTACAGGCGCTGCGGGATACTTGGCTGTATCCGGCCCACCCGGAGGCGAAGAAAGCCGAAGCGCTCACCGAGACCCCCCTGTCCAAGGAGCAGAGCCTGTTCGACCTGCTCAAGCGTCCGGGCGTGACCCTGTCTCAGCTGCGTGAGCTGGACTGCTGCGCCCTGCCCGAGCAGGCGGACGCCGTTGTTGAGCAGGTGGAGATCGAGGCCAAGTATGCCGGCTACATTGCCCGTCAGAAGGAGGAGATCGAACGGCTGCGCAGGGCGGAGAACACACTGCTGCCCGAGGATCTGGACTATGACGCCATCAAGGGACTGTCCAACGAAGTGCGTCAGAAGCTCAAGCAGCACCGGCCGGCCACGCTGGGGCAGGCCAGCCGCATCAGTGGCGTGACGCCGGCGGCCATTTCGCTGTTGCTGATCCATCTGAAAAAACGCAAGGCTGCTTCATGAATGCAGTGGCGGCCCGGCTGGATGAAGGCATCAGCGCACTGGGGCTTGAGGTGACACCTGAGCAGCGGCAGAAACTGCTGGGCTATGTGGCCCTGCTGCACAAATGGAACCGTGCCTATAATCTGACTGCCGTGCGCGACCCGGTGGAGATGGTCACCCGCCATGTGCTGGATACGC
>JALUFY010000455.1 GCA_027051995.1 Hyphomicrobiales bacterium | reverse complement strand
GGATGACTTCTCGCTCGATGGCGAAAGGGTCATCTATTCCGGCCCCGATGACTGGGGCTACCGCCGCTTCATCCTGCACAACGCCTGGCTGGCGAAGGCCGCGGGCGGCGTGGAGGCCTTTCTCATCGGCTCGGAGCTGCGTGGCCTCACCTGGCTGCGCGACGGGCCCGGAAGCTATCCCTTCGTCGCTGCCCTGCGCCAGCTGGCGGAAGACGTGAAGGCCATCCTGCCCGAGGCGAAGGTTTCCTACGCCGCCGACTGGTCGGAATGGTTCGGCCATCAACCGGCTGACGGCTCGGGCGACGTGTTCTTTCATCTCGATCCGCTGTGGGCCGACGATAATGTGGATTTCATCGGCATCGACAACTACATGCCGCTCTCCGACTGGCGCGAGGGCCTCGATCATCTCGACGCCCGCGCCGGGGCCAAATCCATCCATGATCTGGACTATCTGAAAGCCAATATCGCCGGCGGCGAGGGCTATGACTGGTATTACGCCAGCCGGGCCGGCAGGGACGCGCAAATCCGCACGCCCATCACCGATGGCGCGGCTGGCAAGCCCTGGGTCTTCCGCTGCAAGGACATCCGCAACTGGTGGGAGAACCACCATTACGACCGCCCAGCCGGCGTGGAAAAGCAGACCCCGACCGCCTGGACGCCGCGCGCCAAGCCGGTGTGGTTCACCGAAACCGGCTGCCCGGCGGTGGATTTCGGCACGAACCAGCCCAACGTCTTTTTCGATCCCAAATCTTCCGAATCCGCCCTGCCGTATTATTCCTCCGGCCAGCGCGACGACGCCATCCAGCGCCAGCACGCCGCCGCCATGCTGGATTACTGGCGCGCGGACAATCCCGCCAATCCCCATTCGGACGTCTATGGCGGGCCGATGGTGGAGCCCTCACGCATCTTCTTCTGGGCGTGGGACGCCCGCCCCTGGCCGGCCTTCCCCCTGCGCGCCGATGTCTGGAGCGACGCTGTCAATCACGAGCTGGGCCACTGGCTCAACGGCCGTCTGGGCCAGGCCCCGCTCAGCCCGCTGGTGCGCGCCATTCTCGCCGATTACAGCTTCACCGGTGCGCGGGTGGAGGATATCGGCGCGCTCGTCACCGGCTATGTCATCGGCCGCCCCATGCCGGCCCGCGCCGCCATCGAGCCGCTGGCCCGCGCCTTCGCCTTCGACGCGGTGGAAAGCGGCGAAAGGATCGTCTTCCGCTCCCGCCCCGCGCCGCCAGTTATCACATTGAGCGCGGAGGAACTGGCGGCGGAAAGGGAGGATGCGCCGCTTTACGAGATCACCCGCGCCCAGGAGACGGAGCTGCCCGCCGCCCTGCGTCTGGAATATCTGGAGCCCGCCCGCGATCATCGCGCCGCCGTCGCCCTGGCGCGTCACGCCTCGCAAGGCTCCACGCGCGAGGAGAGCCTGGCGCTCGCCGCCGCCATGCCCCAGACGCTGGCCATCGCCCGCGCCCATGTCATGCTGGCCGAGGAGTTGGCCGGGCGCGAAACCCTCTCCTGCGCCCTGCCGCCCGCCCTGCTGGCGCTGGAGCCCGGCGATGTGCTGACGCTGCGGTTGGCGCACGGGGCGGCCCGCATGTGGCGCATCGAGCGCCTCACCGGCGGCCTTGTCCGCAAGGCCGTCCTGCGCGCCTTCGAGCCTTCCGTTTTTCGCCCGCCGCGCGCTCCTGCCCGCCGTGGCGCGGCCGCCCTGCCGGCCGTCTTCGGCCCGCCGGACGCTCTGGTTCTCGATCTGCCGCTGCTGCGCGATGACGACCCGCCCCTGCGCCTGTGGCTGGCC
>JALUFY010000454.1:18287-22249 GCA_027051995.1 Hyphomicrobiales bacterium | reverse complement strand
GTGGATGACGCCCGGCTCGTGGCGCTCGCGCGCGTCCATGGCGGCGAGCGCCACGAGCCGGGCGTCATCCACCGTGCAATCGGAATATTCGAAGCCCCTGGCGAAGGCCGGTTTCAGCGGTTTGCCGGCCTCGTCGCGGGTCAGATCGAGCGCCCTGGAGCCCGGCAGAAGCTCGCGCCCGCCGAGATGATCATAGAGAAACAGCCCCAGCCGGATCAGCCAAGCCGGGCGCAGCCCCGGATGATGCGGCAGCACGAAGCGCATGGGCGCGATGATGTGCGGCGCGGCCCTGAGCAGCACTTCGCGTTCGCGCAGCGCCTCGCGCACAAGGCGGAATTCGTAATGCTCCAGATAGCGCAAGCCCCCGTGAATCAGCTTGGTGGAGGCCGAGGACGTGCCGGAGGCCAGATCATTCATTTCCGTCAGAATGACCGAAAGCCCGCGCCCGGCCGCGTCGCGCGCGATGCCGCAGCCGTTCACGCCGCCGCCGATGATGGCGATGTCATGGATTTTTCCGCTCAAGGCTTTTCCGTTTCCGCTGTTGAAGACTGGACCGGATCGATAGAGGCAGCTTAAGCGAAAACAAACGAACCTTCAATGAAAATCAACGAATAACAGGGCAAGTTTCATGCGGAATCGGGGGTGACGACGCGCACGTCGTTTTCCGCGCAAATCCGCGCGATATGCTCCGGCGGCGGAGCGCTGGTCACGAAGGTTTCCATCTGCGAGATATGGCAGATGCGCACCGGCGCGGTGCGCTCGAATTTCATGGCGTCGGCCACCAGAATGCAATGCCGGGAATTCTCGATGATCGCCTGGGCGGCGCGCACCTCGCGGAAGTCATAATCCAGCAGGGCCCCGTCCCCGCCGATGGCCGATGTGCCGATCACCGCGTAATCCACCATGAACTTGCCGATGGTTTCCGTCGTCAGATCGCCGACGAGCCCGCCGTCCGTCTTGCGCACGACGCCGCCGGTGAGCACCGTTTCCATGTTCGGATTGTGGTATAACATGTTGGCGACATTGATGTTGTTGGAGATGATCAGCAGCCCCGTATGATCCGCCAGCGCCCGCGCCACCTGCTCGGTCGTGGTGCCGATGTTGATGAACAGCGAGCTGTCGTCCGGAATGAGGCGGGCGGCCATTTCGCCGATCAGGCGCTTTTCCTCGCTGGCGATCTTGCGCCGCTCCTCGTAGCCGTAGTTGACCACTCCCGAGCGGATGGTCGCGCCGCCATGGATGCGGTGCAGCAGCCGCCGTTCGCACAGCTCGTTGAGATCCTTGCGGATGGTCTGCGGCGTCACGCCAAAGCGTGCCGCCAGATCATCCACCTTCACATGCCCGTCCGCGCGCGCCAGCTTGAGAATCTCTTCATGTCTGGGAAGCAGGGGATCCATGCTGTCGCGTCCTTTCGTGAAAGCCCGGTCTGGCGTCCATCAAACCCGGAGCGAAGCATACAAGAAATCACGCTCCGGCGGCAAATCCGCCGTCTTGCGCTTTCGCCTGCTTTCGTTTTCGCCCCGCGCGGCAAGCCTCACAGTCTGCGGCCCGTCCCGGGATCGAAGAAATAGATTTTTTCCGGCGGCGCCTTGACGGCGATGATGCTGTCCACGGCGAAGCGGGGGCTGCCATGGAACTTGATGACGATATCCTCGCTCTGGCCGGCGATATGCCCATGCACGAGCGTATCCGGCCCCAGGGCCTCCACAACGTCCACATGGATTTTCAGGCCCGCCGCGCCGTCTTCGGCCAGGGCGAAATGCTCCGGGCGCACGCCGATGACAACCTTGCCGCCGGGCGCGCCGGGCGGGCAGGGCAGGGCGGCTTCCCCGCCGATATGCGCCTTCTGATCCGAGACTTCCGCCTCCATGAAGTTCATCGCCGGAGAGCCGATGAACCCGGCGACGAAGCGCGTGGCGGGATTTTCGTAAAGCTCCATCGGCGCGCCGATCTGCTCGGCGTGGCCGTCATGCAGCACGATCAGCCTGTCGCCCATGGTCATGGCCTCCACCTGATCATGGGTGACATAGAGCGAGGTCACGCCCAGCCGGTGCTGGAGCTTGCGGATTTCCACCCGCATCTGCACCCTGAGCTTGGCGTCCAGATTGGACAGCGGCTCGTCGAACAGAAACACCGCCGGATTGCGCACGATGGCCCGCCCCATGGCCACCCGCTGGCGCTGCCCGCCGGAGAGCTGGCGCGGCTTGCGGCCGAGATAGTCTTCCAGCTGAAGGGTTTTCGCCGCCTCCTCCACGCGCCGGCGGATTTCATCCCTGGGCAGACCCTTGAGCTTCAGCCCGTAGGCCATGTTGTTGAACACGCTCATGTGCGGATAGAGCGCGTAGTTCTGGAACACCATGGCGATGTCGCGGTCTTTCGGCTCGATGTTATTGACCACCCGCCCGCCGATGGAAATCTTGCCGGAGGTGATCTCCTCCAGCCCCGCCACCATGCGCAGCAGCGTGGACTTGCCGCAGCCCGAGGGGCCGACGATGACGATGAATTCGCCATCCTTCACCTCGGCGCTGACGCCATGCAGCACTTCGTTGTCCCCGTAGGACTTGCTGACATTGCGGATGGATACCTCTGCCATGCCGTTATTTCTCCGTTTCGGTCAGTCCGCGGATGAACAGTTTCTGCATGCCCACCACCACGACGATGGGCGGCAGCATGGCCAGCAGCGCCGACATCATGATCAGATGCCATTCGGGCGCTTCCTCGGCCGCCTCCAGCATGTTCTTGATGCCCATGACGATGGTGTACATGCTCTTGTCGGTGGTGATCAGCAGCGGCCACAGATACTGGTTCCAGCCGTAGATGAACAGGATGACGAACAGCGCCGCGATGTTGGTGCGCGACATGGGCACGAGGATATCCTTGAAAAAGCGCATCGGCCCGGCCCCGTCGATGCGCGCCGCCTCCAGCAGCTCGTCGGGAATGGTCAGGAACACCTGGCGGAACATGAAGGTCGCCGTCGCCGAGGCGATCAGCGGAATGGACAGGCCCCAGTAGTTGTCCAGCATCCCCAGATCGGCCACCACCTTGTAGGTGGGGATGATGCGCACCTCCACCGGCAGCATCAGGGTGATGAAGATCATCCAGAAGAACCCCATGCGGAAGGGGAAGCGGAAATAGACGATGGCGAAGGCCGACAGAAGCGAAATGGCGATCTTGCCCACCGCGATCATCATCGCCATGATCAGCGAATTGAGCAGCATCATGCCGACGGAGATCTCGCGCGCGTTGCCAACGCCCTTGGAGAAGGCGTATTTCAGGTTCTCCCAGAAATGCCCGCCCGGCAGCAGCGGCAGCGGCACCTGCGTCATGCGCACCGCGTCGTGCGAGGCGGCGACGAAGGTTACCCAGATGGGAAAGGCCACGACGAGAACGCCGAGGATCAGAACGGTGTGCGAAATGGCGTTGGCCAGCGGGCGTTTCTCGATCATCAGTATTCCACCTTCTTCTCAATGAACCGGAACTGGATCACCGTCAGCCCGATGACGATGGCCATGAGGATCACCGATTGCGCCGCCGATCCGCCAAGGTCGAGCCCCACGAAGCCGTCGTTGTAGACCTTGTAGACGAGGATTTCCGTGGCCTTGGCCGGGCCGCCCTTGGTCACAGCGTGGATGATGCCGAAGGTGTCGAAGAAAGCGTAGACCACGTTCATGACCAGCAGGAAGAAGGTGGTCGGCGTGATCAGCGGAAAGATGATGGTCCAGAAGCGCCGCGCCGGCCCCGCCCCGTCGATGGCCGCCGCCTCGATGAGCGATTTGGGGATGGACTGCATGCCCGCCAGAAAGAACAGGAAGTTGTAGGATATCTGCTTCCACGAAGCCGCCAGAATGACAAGCGCCATGGCCTGATTGCCGTTGACGCGGAAATTCCAGTCCATGCCCAGCGCGTGAAGCACATAGGCGACGATGCCGATGGTCGGATCAAACATGAACATCCACAGCGCC
>JALUFY010000454.1:1074-18277 GCA_027051995.1 Hyphomicrobiales bacterium | reverse complement strand
CGGTCGGCCATGGCCGCCAGGGCCAGCGCCGCCGACATGGAGATGAAGGCCACCATGAGCGAGAAAAAGGCCGTGCGCTGAAAGGCGCCAAGATAGGTGGGATCGGCGAACAGCTCCCTGAAATTCTGGAACCAGACGAACTTGGTGCTCAGGCCGAAGGCGTCTTCCACCAGCATGGACTGATAGAGCGCCTGGCTGGCCGGCCAGATGAAGAAGATGATGGTGATGAGAACCTGCGGCGCGACCAGCAGATATGGCAGCGCGGACGGCCCGAAATGAACCCGTTTGAGCATTGGACGGCAAATCCCCTCTGGCCCCTTGCCCCGGCATGATGCCGGAGCAGGGGAGTCTTGTCCATGGCGGAAGAGGGGTTACTTGTTGGCCGCCTCGAACTTGCGCAGCAGCACGTTGCCGCGCGCCACGGCGTCATCCATGGCCTTGTCCGCGCTCTTCTTGCCGCTCCAGATGGCTTCCATCTCTTCGTTGATGATGTCGCGCACCTGCACGAAATTGCCAAAGCGCAGACCGCGCGAATTCGGCGTCGGCGGATTCAGCGAAAGCTGCTTGATGGCCGTGTCCGTGCCCGGGTTCTTGTCATAGAAGCCCTGCTTCTTCGACAGCTCGTAGGCCGGTTTGGTGATCGGCACATAGCCGGTTTCCTGATGCCACCAGGCCTGCACCTTGGGCGAGGACAGATACTTCAGGAATTGCGCCACGCCCTTGTAGTCGCCCTTGGCCTTGCCCTTGAGCACCCACAGCGTCGCGCCGCCGATGATGGAGTTCTGCGGCGCCTTGGCCACGCGGGTGTCCAGCGGCAGCATGGTCTGGCCGAAGTTGAACTTGGCCTGCTTCTTGATGCCGCCGTAATAGGCCGAGGAATTCATCCACATGGCGCACTTGGCGTTGGTGAACAGCGGCAGGGAATCGCCGCGCCGCCCGCCATAGACGAAGAGCTTGTCCTTCTCCGAGGCGGCCACGTCGGCGAGGATGCGCTTGACCGCCTTGTTGTTGAAGGTGAATTCCGTATCCAGCCCGGCGAAGCCGTTTTCCTTCGTGCCGATGGGCAGGTTGTGCCAGGCCGAATAGTTCTCGATCATCACCCAGGACTGCCAGCCGAAGGAGAAGCCGCATTCATAACCGGCCTTGCGCACCTTGCGCGCGGCGTCGAAAAGCTCCGCCCAGGTCTTCGGCGGGGCCTTCACCCCGGCCTTGGCGAAGGCGTCCTTGTTATACCACAGCACCGGCGTGGAGGAGTTGAATGGCATGGACAGAAGCTCGCCCCCGGGCGTCTGGTAATAGGAGATGACGGCCGGCAGATATTGCGACTTGTCAAAGGCGATGCCGTTGTCCTTCATCAGCTGCTCGACCGGATAGACCGCGCCCTTCGCCGCCATCATGGTGGCCGTGCCGACCTCGAAGACCTGCACGATATGCGGCTGCTTGTGCGCCCGGAAGGCGGCGATGGCCGCCGTCATGGTCTCGGTGTAGTTGCCCTTGTAAACCGGAACGACCTTGAATTCGGACTGCGTCTTGTTGAAGTCGCTGGCGATCTTGTTGACGCGCTCGCCATTGACGCCGCCCATGGCGTGCCACCATTGAATCTCCGTCGCGGACCAGGCCGCCGAGGTGCTCAGCGCCAGCGCGGCGGTCAGCGTCAGTGCGAATTTCTTCATGATCACGTTTCCTTCCCTGTAACATTTGTTTTCGCATAGCCATCGCTTGCTTTCGGTATTGTCTGTTCCGAAGCGCGAAATGTCAATGCCCGAAAACGCCGCCAATGGAGAAACCGCCCGCCCGCCTCAAACGGGGGAACGCTATCCGCCATAGGCGAGGCCCGCCTGTCATGGGCCGGATTTTTTACCGGGGTATGTCAATACAAATGGCAAGCACGCGGCCTTGATGCCGATCTGGCGGAATGTTCCGTAGGGAACTGGCCCCATATGGCCGGAAAAATAATGCTGTCTTCACATGATGACGGCGGGCCGCTTATCCCCCGCCTCTCCGCCTCTCCCGGGCGGCGCGGAGTTTTTCGAAATCGGCGTCCGCGTTGTGGCTGGAGCGGGTCAGGGGCGAGGACGCCACCACGAGAAAGCCCAGCTCGTAAGCCTCGCGGGCGAAATCCTCAAACTCTTCCGGCGTCCAGAAGCGCTCCACGGAGGCGTGCTTCGGCGTCGGTTGCAGATACTGGCCGATGGTGATGAACTCCACGCCGTGGGCGCGCATGTCGCGCATGACCTGGGAGATTTCCGCCCGCGTCTCGCCCAGTCCCACCATGATGCCGGATTTGGTGAAGATCTCAGGATCGAGCGCCTTGGCGCGCTTCAGCAGCTTCAGCGAATGATCGTAGCGCGCCCCGGGGCGGATGGCCGGATAGAGCGACGGGGCCGTCTCCAGATTGTGATTGAAGACATCGGGCCCTGCTTCAATAACCGTCTCCAAAGCCCCGTCCTTGTTGCGGAAATCAGGGGTGAGCACCTCTATGGTGGTGTCCGGCGATGCGGCGCGGATGGCGCGGATGACGGCGGCGAAGTGCCCCGCCCCGCCATCGGCCAGGTCGTCGCGGTCAACCGAGGTGATGACGGCGTGACGCAGGCCCATTTTCGCCACCGCTTCGGCCACGCGGGCGGGCTCGCCCGCGTCCACGTATCCGCCGGGCTTGCCGGTGGCAACGTTGCAGAAGGCGCAGGCGCGGGTGCAGACCTCGCCCAGGATCATGAAGGTGGCGTGGCGGCGCGCCCAGCATTGGCCCAGATTCGGGCAGGCGGCCTCCTCGCAGACGGTGGCCAGCCCGCCCTCGCGGACGATCCGGCGGGTGGCGGCGAACCGCGGCGACGATGGCGCGCGCACGCGGATCCAGTCCGGCTTGCGGCGCACCGGATTGTCCGGCTTGTGGGCCTTTTCCGGGTGGCGCGGACGGGCGGCCCCGCCGCCCTTCGCGCCTGTCGCGTTCCCGTCCTTGATCATGCCGCGCCTCCGCCGCCGGATTGCCAGTTGATTGGTTCTCTAAACACGCCCGGCGGGCGCGCGCAAGGGGGCTTTCCGCCGGGGCTTACGCCAGCGGGCGCATGATGAGCACCAGGGTGGCGTGGGCTTCCTCTTCGCCGCTGTTGCGGATTTCGTGATCCAGGTCGCCCCGGTAGCGCAGGGATTCACCGGCGCGGACAGCCGCCGTCTCGCCGCCGCTGGTCACCGTCAGCTCACCGGTGATGACGTATAGATGCTCCACGCAGCCGGGCTGATGGGCCTCGGAGATCAGCGCGCCGCCGGGTTTGGCGTGAAAGTCATACCATTGCACAACCTCCACGAGATCCAGCGCCCCGGCGATGGCCAGATGGCACAGGCCGTCCTCGCTGCGCAGGATGGGGATGTCGGCGCGCTTCTGGTGCTGGATGATGGCGGGGCTTTCGGAAATGCCCGCCAGAACATCGCGCAGGGGCACGTCCAGGGCGCGGGTGAGCTTCATCACCGTGCCGATGGTGGGGTTGGTTTCGTTGCGCTCGATCTGCGAGATGATCGACTTGGCCACGCCGGAAACCTCGGAGAGATCGCCCAGCGACATGTGATAGGCCTTGCGCAGCCGCTGGATCGCTCCGCCCAGCTCCGCCGGCACGTCCTGCCGGGCCGTCTTGCGTTTCGTCATGGCTATGCTCCCGCCTGTTCCAGCGCCTGATCCAGATCGGCCAGCAGATCCGCGGTGTCCTCCAGACCAACGGAGAGACGCACCAGGCCTTCGCCGACGCCCTGCGCGGCGCGGTCTTTCGCATCCACCGCGTGATGGGTGGTGGAGGCCGGATGGGTGATCAGGCTTTTCGCGTCGCCGAGGTTGTTGGAAATATCGATCAGCCGCAAGGCGTTGAGAAAGGCGAAGGCCTGCCCGCGCCCGCCAGGCAGCTCGAAGGCCGTCAGCGTGCCGCCCATGCGCATCTGCCGTTTCGCCAGATCATGGGCGGGAAAGCTCGTCAAATGCGGATAGCGCACGCGGCCCGGCCCCAGGCGCGCCTCCAGATGGCGGGCGATGGCCCTGGCCGAGCGGCTGGCGGCCTCGACGCGCAGCTTCAGCGTCTCCAGCCCCTTCAGCAGCACCCAGGCGTTGAAGGGCGAAAGCGCCGGGCCCGTGTTGCGCGCGAAGGGGCGCAGGGTGTCATGGATGAAGGCTTCGCCGGCCAGCACCGCGCCGCCCAGCGCCCTGCCTTGCCCGTCCATGTGTTTGGTGGCTGAATGGATGACCACGTCCGCCCCCAGCGTCAGGGGATTTTGCAGGATGGGCGTGGCGAAGACATTGTCCACGAAGAGCAGCGCCCCGGCTTCATGAGCAATGCGGGCGATGGCGGCAATATCGAAGACATCCAGCGTGGGATTGGCCGGGGTTTCGAGAAAAAAGGCTTTTGTTTGCGGCGTCACGGCGGCTTCCCAGGCGGCCATGTCCGCAGCGTCCACGAGGGTGAAGCCGATGCCGAAGCGTGGCAGGATCCTGGTGATAACCTGATGGCAGGAGCCGAAGAGATAACGCGAGGCGGCGATGTGATCCCCGGCGGAAAGATGCGCGGCCAGCGCGCCGAACATGGCGGCCATGCCGGAGGCCATGGCCATGCAGCTCTCCGCCCCCTCCAGGGCCGCGAGGCGGGCCTCGAACATGGCCACGGTGGGATTGCCGTAGCGGGTGTAGATATAGCCCGGCGCATCGCCGGAGAAGCGCGCGGCGGCCTCTTCGGCGCTGTCATAGACATGGCCGGAAGTGAGATAAAGCGCCTCGGAGGTCTCGCCATGAGAGGAGCGCGCAATCCCGGCGCGCACCCCTTTCGTGGCCAGCCCCGGGGCGGCGCCTTTTCGCGCTCTTTCCGGCGCGCCCGCGTCCTTGCTCATCACTCCCGGCCTTTCTCCGCCCGCCCTTTCGCGCTGATGGCGGGATGCGGATTGTTTGTTAAAACGAACGGATGTTTTATAGGCAGGATGGCCGTATATGGCAACATCAAAGGGGGCGAAAACTTCCGCCGATGGCCTATTGACCCTCCCCGCCATGCGCCTTATGTTCCGCACGCCTTGGCGCGAAGGGCCCGTAGCTCAGTTGGTAGAGCAACTGACTTTTAATCAGTAGGTCGCAGGTTCGATCCCTGCCGGGCTCACCAGGCATATGCACGACAGGCCGCTCTTTCGCCCGGAAGTCCTTGTCCGGATATCCGCGAGTATGTGCGCAGGCCGGTTTTCTGCCTGGCCCGTGCCCGCTGTGCTGTCTGTATCGTCCGCCGGTGCGCCGGTATGGGGTCGGGAAAGGCGAAAAAGGTGCGCGCTTTACCGGAAGGCCATGAGGGTGGCGTCGTCGGCGAGGATGTAGAGCGTGGCGTTGGCGATGATGGGGGCGATGTAGACCGCCTCGCCGATGTCGCGCTTGCTCATGACCTGCCCGGTCTGCGGCGAGATCTCGGCCAGCACGCCCTTGGACGAGGCCGCCAGCAGCCGCCCGCCGCCCATGACGGGGCCGCACCACGTGCCGCCGGGCAGGGTGGTTGTCCACTTGATGGCTCCGTTGCTCCGCGCCACGGCGGAGAGATGATTGCGCCCCGAGATATGGAACAGATACTGCCCGGCCAGGCATGGCGTCTGCCGCCCGCCCAGGGAGATGGACCACAGTTCGCTGCCCGATCCGGCCTTGATGGCCGCCAGCGAACCGGAGGCCGCCGCGCCATAGACCACGCCGCCCTCGATGACCGGGCGCGCCGCGATGTCCTTGATGGTCTCGCCCGAGGCCAGGTTTTCCGACCACAGCGCATAGCCCTGGGTGCTGAAGGCGGCCAGATCGCCGGAGCTGAAGGGCGCGATGATCTCGCCGCCGCCCGCCGCCGGGGCCGATGCGGAAATCAGCGATGTGCGCGCCGCCTCGCCCTGCTGTTTCCATTGCTCCGATCCATCCGCCGCCGAGAGGGCGTAAAGCGTATCGCCGCTGTCGCGCACATAGACGCGCCCGCCGGAGACGATCAGCGCCGTGCGCACCGGCAGGGCCAGTTTCCTGCGCCACAGCTCCCCGCCCGTGGCGGCGTTCAGCGCCACCACCTCGCCAAAGCCGGTGGCGGCATAGACCGCGCGGCCATCCGAGGCCAGCCCGCCGCCATAGCCGTCGTCCTCGTCACCGCCCTTGGGCACAAGCGACACGGCCCAGGCCTTGCGCCCAGAGGAGGCCGAAAAGGCCCGCACCCGCGCCTTGGCGTCAAGAACGTAGATGCGCCCGCCGGTGACGATGGGCGGGGCCGAAAGCCGCCCGGAGGAATCCGATCCCGTCCCCGCCGATATGGCGAAGGCCCGCTTGAGCCCGCGTCCCAGCGCCAGATTGTGATTGGCGTTGCGCGCGTTGCCGCCCGGCTGCGCCCAATTGCTGTTTGTCACCGCCGCCGGAATGGCCACCGGCTCGTTCGACACGCGCAGGCCCGCCGAGGGATCGAGAATGCTCTCGCGCTTGCCGGGCAGCACGGTGTCCTTCTCGCCCAGCAGATCGTCAAGCAGCCCTTGCGACTGCGAACAGGCCGCCAGCGGCAGCCCGCCAAGCAGCGCCAGCGCGCCGCGCCGTGTCAGCGCCGGAGCGGGGGATTTGCGGGAATTTTCGCTCATCAGCCCTTCTTCGCCAGCTTCGGCGCGATGACGCCCAGCATGATTTGCGCCCGCTGGCGCGCCCCCGGCGGGGTTTCCGGATCGGTGACGATGGCGGAGAGGTAGGTCTTCATGGTCTTGTAATCCTTGCCGCGCCAGGCCGCCAGGGCGAGAATTTCGCGCGCCGCCGCCCGCCAGGGGTTGCCCGCCACGTCCAGCCCGGCCAGCAGCTGTTTCAGCTCGTCCGTTTTTGCCGTGTCCACGATCAGCCAGGCATGGCGCACCCGCGCCGCGTCGCGCAGCGGGCGGCCGATGGCGGTATCGGCGGCAATGGCCTTGTAGATGCGGATGGCGTCATCCGGCTTGCCCTTGCGCGCCGCGATGCCGGCCTGCTGCATTTTCGCCAGCGCCGCCACGCCTTTCTGCGAGCCCGAGGCCAGATCGGCCAGCCGCAATTCGGCCTCTTCCGTCTTGCCCTGATCATAGAGGTTCAGCGCCGTGATGTAGGATACGCCGGCGGCCTCCGCCTGCCTGGCCTGATAATACTGCCAGCCCTTGAAGGCCGCCACCGCCACGACGAGGCCAAGGGAAAAGGCGATGAACCAGTTGCCATAGCGCTTCCACAGCTTTTCCATCTGTTCGCGGCGGACTTCCTCGTCCACTTCGCGGAATAGGGATTCGTCGCTCATCTGCCGCTGTTCTCCACTGGGCCGGACAGGCTCCTGGGCCGTCTGGCGGGGTTGCCGGTTCGCGGGCTAAACTAGCCGCTTGTTCAAAACAAGGCAAACGGACTTTTGCCCGCCGCCGCACGTCCCGGCGGCCAGGGTCTGGTCTCTATAAATCAGCCGCGCCAGTCTGACGAAAATGCTCGCTAGTTCAAATACTTTCGCATGCGGAAAGGCATTTTCGCCAGACCCTAGGATTTTTTCATCCCGTAAACATGCTCCGGCCCGGGGAAGGCGCGCGCCTTCACCTCCGCCGAATAACCGGCGATGGCGCTCTCGATGGCCGCGCCCAGCGCCGCGTAGGTCTTGACGAACTTCGGCGGCTTCGGGTTCAGCCCCAGCATGTCCTCCATCACCAGGATCTGCCCGTCGCAGGCGGCCGAGGCGCCGATGCCGATGGTTGGGATGGGGCAGCTTTTCGTCAGCCTCGCGGCCAGCGGCTCGGCCACCGCCTCCACCACCACGCAGAAGGCCCCGGCCTCGGCCACGGCGCGCGCGTCCTCCTCGATGGCCGCCCATTGCGCCTCCTCGCGCCCCTGCACGAAAAAGCCGCCCAGCGCGTTCACCGATTGCGGCGTCAGCCCCACATGCGCCATGACCGGGATGCCCCGCCCGGTGAGAAAGCGGATGGTTTCGGCCATGCGCGCGCCGCCCTCCAGCTTCACCGCGCCGCAGCCGGTTTCCTTCATCACCCTGGCGGCGTTGCGGAAGGCCTGCTGAGGGCTTTCCTCGTAGGAGCCGAAGGGCATGTCCACCACCACCAGGGCATGTTCCGTGGCCGCCGCCACCACCTTGCCGTGGACGATCATCATCTCCAGCGTCACCGGGATGGTGGAGCCGTGGCCATACAGCACCATGCCCACAGAATCGCCCACCAGCAGCAGATCAACGTGCGGATCGGCCAGCTTCGCCGTGTGGGCGTGATAGGAGGTCAGCGCCACGATGGGCTCGCCCCCCTTGCGGGCGGCGATACCCGGCGCGGTGATGCGGCGGACGGTCTTGTGCGAACTCATGAGGCGTCTCCCGATCTGTTGGGGCTTGTCCACCCGGATAGCATCTAGCCAAGTCCGATGTAAGGCAGAATGGGCTTGCCGATCAGCGTCTCGTGGGAAACGATCATGCCGAGATAGAGAATGGCCCCGGTCAGCAGCGCCAGCAGATCGAGCGCCAGCCCGTCTTTCGCCTCCGGCCGGTAGCCGTTTTTCAGCGCCAGCGCCAGCAGCAGCGCCGCCACCGTCATCATGCCGGACGCCAGCACCACCGTCGCCACGTCGCCATTGGCCAGCAGATGCCCCGTGCCCCACAGAAGGATGACCAGCGCGAAGGGCAGGCGCAGGGCGCGCTTGATGCGGCAGGGATAGAGAAACACGCCGAACAGCAGAAAGGCCAGGAACATCAGCGCGAAGGTGGCGTGCGGCCCCCATTCGGGCGGATCATAGAGCGCGATGAAGGGGCTTTTGGCCCACAGATAGCCGACAAGCCCCGTGGTCAGCACCGACATGGCGATGAAGAAGGGGATGTAGGCGGCCCCCAGAACGCCCTTCACGCGTGCCTTCAGGCGCGGCAGGCCCGGCATGAGATGGGTCAGGCCGAACAGGGCGATGGCGGCGGCCAGAAGCCAGATGGTTGTCATGTCGCGCCCCTTGCTGCCAGTTGAATCGGTTTGACGGCTTTTCCCGCCAGATGCATGAAATGATTCGCTTTTTCAATGCGGCCATGCGTCTTTTTCCGCCCCATGCCGTCTTGTCCCATTTTCGCCCCGCTTGAATTGTCATAAGATGCGCGCCAACGGATAAACCGGTTTCAAACAGAGGCGAAACACATGCTGATGACACGCAACATCCTGGCCGCCCTGGCCCTGCCGCTGCTCGCCGCCGCCACGGCGGCCCCGGCCCAGGCGCGCGAAATGTGCGGCCTGACGACCTTTCTCGACGAGACCATGGCCGGGGTCAAGAACAAGGGCTATTCGGCCATGTGCCGGGCCTGGGAGGGCTGCTCCATTTTCTCCGCCCGCGCCACGGGCCATCGCCTGCAGCTGTCCCGTCAGGACAGGGAGAAGGTCTGGTCGGTGCTGCTCAACACGCCGCCCGGGGCCGGGGCGGATATTTCCGAGGGTGTCGAGCTGACGGTGGACAAGGGCGAGCCCATGCGCGTGCCCCCGGAGTTTCTCGAAGAGCGCGCCGATGGCCGCGCCATCATCATCAGCCCCAAACTGACCGAAGTGGTGCTGCCCGAACTGCAAAAGGGCAAGCTGCTCAAGTGGCGCTATACCCTCAAGGGCGGCAAGCAGGTGGAGGCGGAAATCCCGCTGGAGGGCTTCGCCCCGGTGCTCGGCTGGGCGGATTGCATAAAGCCGAAGCTGGACGCGGCGGCCGAGAAAAAGGCGCGCGGCAATTGATCAGCCCCGATCTCGCCGCCGCGCAATAAAGTCCGGGAAAGTTATCCGCCGCCGGAAATTGGGAGAAACGATGAGAATCGCCGCATTCTCCACAGTTGCAGTATGTTCTGAAATAGTCACAGGTTTCGTCGTTCCCGCGAAGGCGGGAACCCAAGTGTGAGTCCATGAATGCCTGGGGATAACAAGGCTGAATCTCCAGTAGCGCATCATCGCTCCAGCCGCCATTACAGAGTAAGTTGCGATTCACACTTGGATCTCCGCCTTCGCGGAGGTGACGAATCTTGTGATTGCTGGAGAATTGGTTGTAAATATGGGAACTTGCCGCAACATTGCGCAATCTTGCCAGATTCCCGGTAGTGGAAGATTTCTCCGGACGCCGCTCCCGCTTCCGCGCCCACTGGTCAGGATGGCAGGGCGGGGCTATAGTGCGTTTCACGAGGGGGCGGTTCAGTTGTTCCAGAGGAGCCGCCATGCGCACAGTCCGCCATCGTTTCGCCCGCCATGTCTCCGCCGCCGCCCTGAGCGTTCTCGCGGCCGCTTTCGCATTGCCCGCCCTGGCCAATGACTCCACCGCCGTCATCGCCACCGGCGGGCTGAAGCTGGTCAGGACGGACGCCGTGCAAATGGCCAGCGAGGATTTGTATGTTTCGGAAAAACAGATCCGGGTGCGCTATGTCTTTCATCCGGTTGACGGGAAGGAACTGGCCACCATCGTGGCCTTTCCCCTGCCGCTGAT
Organism: Hyphomicrobiales bacterium; assembly: GCA_027051995.1. Lineage (GTDB taxonomy): Bacteria > Pseudomonadota > Alphaproteobacteria > Rhizobiales > Aestuariivirgaceae > Thermopetrobacter. Next base: position 7,839 of record JALUFY010000454.1, on the reverse strand, counting down.
ATTCATCAACAACATGGATGCGAATATCGGCCTGCCGGCCCCGGCGAAGGACGATCCGCTCAATCTCGTGGATTTCCATGTCCGGGTTGACGGCAAACCCGTCAAGCCGCGCATTCAGGCCCGCGCCCTGGTCAATGGCGTGGACAAGACCGCCATTCTGAAGAAATACGGCATTCCGCTGACGGATCAGGACGATCCGGCGGTCTTTCAGAAAAAGCTCGATTCCCTGCCGCCCGCCGCGCGCGCGGAGCTGGAAGACAACAAGCTCGTTGACTGGAACAGCCAGTGGGATGAAAACAACAAGCCCTCCGCCACATACCATTGGGATCTGGAGCTCGTCTATTACTGGCGCCAGACTTTCTCCGGCAAGAGGGATGTCACCATCGATCACGGCTACCGCCCCATCGCGGGAGCTTTCTTCTACATGCCGTCCCACCCGGAGCCCAGGGTGAAGAAGATCTATTGCACTGATGAATCCTTCATCAGGGCCGCCGCCCGCAAGGTGAAGGGAAAGGATGAATACGCCGCGCTTATGGGCGTTCAGGTGCATTACATCCTGACGACGGCCGGCAACTGGGCCGGTTCAATCGGCCGCTTTCATCTGGTGCTCGACAAGGGCGCGCCGGACAATCTCATCAGCCTGTGCTGGAAGGGCCGCCTGAAAAAGACATCCCCCACGCGCTTCGAATTCACCGCCAGGGATTTCACGCCTGAGGGCGAACTGAAGGTGCTGATCGTCAAGGACATCCGCTGACCAGCGGGGGCGGGAAGGCAGCGAAGCGGGGCAGGGCGTTCTCAGGCTCCCGGCCAAGGGCATCACATCACATCCTTTTCTGCGTCTTCCACGGAGACCCCCATTTTCTCCAGCCCCTCTTCGAGGAAATCGGCCAGCATGGGCACGCCGAGCAGATAGCGCGCCGTGCCCGCCGCGCCGGTGTGTTCCTCGCGCGCGGTCTGCACGGCCTCGTCCCATTCGCCGGGGTCGAACGAGCCCCGGCCAATCCACATCAGCGCCACGAGCTGGGAAAGCTCGTCGCGGTTCATCTCGGAAATGAAGTTGATCAGCGCCCGCCGCGCCGGATCGTTGCGCATGGCCTCGAGGATGGCGTCGCCATCGCCTTCGCCCGGATGGGAACGGTCATGCTCATTCCATGCGCCGACCTTGGCGTCGATCTCGCGCGCCCGCACGATGACCTGCGCCACCTTGTCCGGCGATAAGTCCATCATGATGCGTTCCTCCCGAACCTTGGCCAGCCCCCCTGGTTATCCGGTTTCCAGTTTGCGGTAGCCTGCGCCTTCGCGCCATGACCTGCGTCAATGCATATCATGCCATATCCGCTCACAATATGCCAGTTTTGCCCGCCCAGCTTTGCATTTCAGATGTCCGCGGCGGCGCATTGGCACCCGGGATAGTTTCTTTTTTGTGATCCGGGCACAAGAAAACGGCCCGGGAAAATCCCGGGCCGCTCCCATTCCGGCCAATGACCGGAATTGCGTCAGGCGAGATTCCTAGAAGAAGAACCAGAAGCCGAGAGCGCCGTAGGCACCCTTGTTCGAGCCGCCAGCGCGGAGGCTGTCCTTGCTGTAGCCGGCTTCCGCAGCGACCTGCAGGGCCGAAACGGGCTTCCAAGCCACGCCGCCGATCACGTTGAAGCCATGGTCGGTCGGGTTGGTGGTGGCGTTGGTGTAGTTGTAGTAGCCAGCGCCAATGTAAAGCGTGGTGGCCTCGCTGACGCCCATGGTGGCGTTGCCCTGCACGCCCCAAGCCTTCGACAGGCTGCCCGCGCCATTGTTGGTCGCGGCCGTGCCGGCGACGATGTCGTTGATCATGCCCTTGCCGTAGGCGAAGCCGGCGTTCACGCCGAACATGCCGGCGTTGAAGGCCGCGCCGACGCCGAAGATGTATCCGGTGTCAGTGCTGGTGGCCGTGACGCCATCGAGCACCTTGCCAACGCCAGCGGAAGCGCCGAATTTGACGCCGCCCATGGAGAACTTGGCGTAGGCGCCGAAGTCAGGCATGCTGATGGTGTTGGTGGCGGCGTTGCCGTAGGACGGATCCTCGATGCCGAAGCCAAAGGCCACCGGGCCGCCATTGTAGTGCAGGCCGATCTGGGTATGACGCGAGGAGTCGATGCCATAGACGCCGCCGACGGAGGCATAGGCGACATTCGGAACGGCGTAGATCTGGCCCGCCATACCGGCCTTGAGGGTCCAGTTCGGCATGAAGTCCCACTCGCCGTAGTACAGATACATATCCACATCCGCACGACCAGCATTCACGGTGCCATGATCATGCCCATCGGTCACGAAGGCGTTGCCGCGCAGACGAATGTGGGTGCGCACCTGGCCAACGGCGGTGTCGGTCTTGGACTTGATGTCCACCTGACCGCGACCGAGGATGTCGAAGCCGCTGTCGCTGGGACCAACAGCAGGATTGGTATGCGTGAACCGAGCGAGAGCGCGGACATAGCCGGAAATGGTAATCTCGGTGGCCGGAGCCGGCAGATCAGCGGTCGGCGTCACCGCGATGGTCATGCCGCGGTTCTCAGGAATGGCATCCAGGCCTTCGGAAGGCTCGTTGGTCATGGCGATGGCCTTGTGGCCACGGGCGATGGTCAGGAAGGACACGCCCTCGGGCAGCGTGGCGCCGCGGGTCTCGATGGTGTTGACGCGCGCCTGCAGGGCCTCGATCTGGGCCTTCAGGGCGGAGAGGTCGTCAGCCTGGGCGCCGGCGGCCATGACGGTCATGGCGACGCCGCCGAGCAGAGCGCGACGGATCCACTTGGAATTGGTCATTGGTTAATCTCCCACAATCTTCTTGCGAAGTTTCGGTTTGTTTCGCCCCCTGATCCCCTGCAAAAGGTTTTGATACCGGAGGCACGTGCATAACGATTTCGGTGAATCGCTATGGCAGTGTTTTGCCTCTTTGGCGGGGAGGGGTCAACAGCGGCGGAGCGCGGCGGGCGCTTTTGAAAGGCGGCTGTGTCCTTATTGCAACATTCCGGGCGGATGGAGGGGCGAAGTCCATGAAATCGCCGCTATTGCGCGGCCCGCGTTAACTGTTTATTATCTTTTCCGGGCTTGGCGCGCCAGAGTTCCGTCTGGCGGTTTCGCGGAGAATCGCATGGCTGGAATCATGGGACGCCGCGTGAGCGCCTGGTCTGCTGGCGGATGAAGCCGGGATATGCATGGGGGCATTTCATATTGATGTTGCGCGCGAGAAATCATTGGCAGGCGGCGTGGCCCGGGCGGGCCGGGCGGCGCACCATGGCGTGTGCCGGGTAACATGCATGCCGCCGGATCAGCCCGAATGAAACGATGAGGGGATAGCTGAAAAAATGAACGATGAGACGCGATTTGGATGTTGCCTCAGGGGCATGATCTGGGGGCTCCTGCCGCTGGCGCTGATCGGCGCGGGCGCATGGTTCATCAGCAAGCCGGCGCTGGAGGAGAAGCTGGCGGCGGATGCACGGGAGAAGATGAAGGCCGCCGGATACAGCTGGGCGGCGGTGGAAGTGGCCGGGCGCGACGCCAGGCTGACGGGGGCCGCGCCCTCGCACGCGGCCATCACGGGAGCCGCCAAGGCGGCCCTGTCCACATGGGGCGTGCGCCGGGTGGATGCTTCCGGGGCGGTGGTCAAGCTGGGCGCGCCCGCCGTGGCGCGGGCGAAGGCGGCGAAAGCGCCGGTGATCCTCTCCGGCACGTGGCCCGAAGCGCCGGGGGCTTCGCTCTCCGTCGCCGTGGCGGGCAAGACCTATATATTGGGCAAGGATGGCGCGCTGGCCTCCAATGGCAAGGGCAAGTGGACGCTGAAGCTGGACAAGCTGCCCGCCGATGGCGTTCATGACGTGGCCGTTACCGTTACCGATGACGGGGCGAAGGCCACGGACGGCACGTCCAACGAACTGCTGGTGGACACCACGCCGCCGGCTGCGCCCGTATTAAAGAGCGCCGCGCTGGCGGGCGGCATGGCCGTTCTGGCCGGAACATGGCCGGAGGGCGACGCCAAGTCCCTGATGATCGGCGTGGGCGAAAAGACCTATACGCTGGGCAAGGATGGCGAGTTGACATCGGACGGCAAGGGTAACTGGAAACTGGCCGGCAGGGACAAGCTGGCCGATGGCGCCCATGACGTGACCATGACGGTGGCCGACGCCATGGGCAACAAGACGGTGGTCAAAAAGGCCGCCGCCCTGGTGGTGGACACCCAAGCGCCCGCCGCGCCCGCCGTCGTCACGGCGATGGCGCCGGGGGGCATGGCCGTCATCAAGGGCACGTGGGCCGAGGGAGACGCCAAAACGCTGAAGGTGACGCTGGCCGGCAAGACCTATGAGCTTGGCAAGACGAATGAGCTGACATCGGACGGCAAGGGCGAGTGGACGCTCAAGCCGAAGGACAGGCTGGCCGATGGCGTCTATGACATCACGCTGGAGAGCGCCGACGCGGCGGGCAACGTCTCGCGGGTCAGGGCGGCCGCCGCGCTGCGTGTGGACGCCACGCCTCCGGCGGCTCCGGCGCTGAGCGGGGCGGAGGTGAAGGATGGTTTTGCCCGTCTTTCCGGCACATGGGACAGCGGGGACGCGAAGTCCGTGACGGCCATGTTCGACGGCAGGACCTACCGGCTGGGCAAGGACGCGGCCCTCAAGGACGTGGGCAATGGCAAGTGGGTCTTCGCGCCGGGATACAGGCTGGAGCCGGGCGTCTATACCCTGTGGATGCAGGAGACGGACGCGGCGGGCAACAGCGTCTCGAAAGCGTTCGAGAAGGCGGTGGTCATCGCCGAACCAAAGCCCGCGCCCAAACCAAAGCCGAAGCCAAAGCCGGTTGCTGCGCCGAAGCCGAAGCCCGCGCCCAAGCCCGTGGCGGCTCCGAAGCCCAAGCCGAAGCCCGTGGCGGACACCACGCCGCCGGCCACGCCGACGGTGGTCAGCCTGATGACGCGCAAGCGCCGTCCGCTGATTTCCGGCTCCTGGCCGTCCTCGGACGCCAAAATGCTGAAAGTGGAGCTGGCGGGCAAGACATACCGCAAGGGATTTGGCATGGCGCTGCGCTCAAAGGGTGATTCCTGGACGCTGCGGCCGGACAAGCCGCTGGCCGATGGCGTCTATGACGTGAAAGTCACGGTGGCCGACGCGGCGGGTAATGAGGCGGTGGACGCCTCGCGCAACGAGCTGACGGTGGATGCCACGTCTCCGGCCGCGCCCACGGTGCGCCCGCAGGCGACGCTGGAGCCGAAGGTCACGGTGCGCGGAACATGGCCTGAAGGCGATGCGCGCACGCTGACCGTGAGCGTGAACGGCAAAACCTATGTGCTTGGCGCGCCGGGCAGCCCGCTGAAAGCGGACGGCAAGGGCCGCTGGGTGCTGCGGATTCCCGGCGAGCTCGCGCCCGGGGCCCATGACGTGAAGGCCGTGGCGGCGGATGCCCTGGGCAACGCCTCGCATGATCAGACGGTCAACGAGATCGTCGTCAAGGCGCCGCCGAAGGTGGTCGCGCCCGCGCCCGCCGAAAAGACCATGCCGGCGAAGCCGAAGATAAGCTGCCAGATGAATCTGGACAAGGTGATGGCGGGGGCGAAAATCCACTTCGAGACGGACAAGGCGCGCATCGCGGCGGACAGCATGAAGCTGATCGACGAGCTGGCGAAGGCCGCCAACTCCTGCCCCAAGGCGGCGATTCTGGTGGCCGGGCATACCGACTCGCGCGGCTCGGACGCCTACAATCAGGCGCTCAGCGAGCGGCGCGCCGTGGCCGTGGTCAAGGCGCTGGCGGCGCGCGGGGTTTCCCCATCGCGGCTTTCTGCTGTAGGCTATGGCGAGAAGCGGCCCATCGCCGATAACAATACGAAGGAAGGCAGGGCCAGAAACCGCCGCATCGAATTCATCGTGACGCCGGTCAAGTAGAGGGAGGAAGAAATGGATTTCTGGAACTTCAAGGACTTCATGTCCGTGCCCGCGGCCAACTGGCTGTGGATGCTGCTGGCGCTTTTCGCCGGGCTTATCGCCGGCTGGGTGGCCTGCATCAACAATCGTCTGGATGCCCGCTAGGCCAGGCGTGATTTCAAGGAAACTGGACCGAAAGGGGCAATGACATGCATTATCTCGTGGAACTCATTCTGTGGCTGCTGCTGGCGTTCTTCATCGGCGCCATTATCGCCTGTCTGTTGCGGGGCCTGTTCGGCGCCGGATCGGGCGAGGGCATGCTGGGCGCGCCGGGTTCCGGCGTGAGCAGGAAAACGGCCGCCGGGGCTGGCGCGGCCGCCGCCGGAGCCGCCGGGGCGGCTGGTCTGATGAGCGGCAAGGCTGACGACAAGGCGGCTGAAAGGGCCGCTGCGGAGAAGGCTGCTGCGGAGAAGGCTGCTGCTGAGAAGGCTGCGGCTGAAAAGGCCGCTGCTGAAAAGGCTGCCGCCGAAAAGGCCGCTGCTGAGAAGGCCGCTGCTGAGAAGGCGGCTGCGGAGAAGGCGGCTGCGGAGAAGGCCGCCGCTGAAAAGGCCGCCGCTGAGAAGGCGGCTGCTGAGAAGGCTGCTGCGGAGAAGGCTGCTGCGGAGAAGGCTGCTGCGGAGAAGGCGGCTGCTGAAAAGGCTGCTGCTGAGAAGGCTGCCGCCGAAAAGGCTGCTGCTGAGAAGGCTGCCGCCGAAAAGGCCGCTGCTGAGAAGGCCGCTGCTGAGAAGGCGGCTGCGGAGAAGGCGGCTGCTGAGAAGCCGCAGGCTTACGGGCTCTCCGGGCCCATTGGCGGCAAGGCGGACAACCTGACGCGCATCAAGGG
>JALUFY010000454.1:0-1064 GCA_027051995.1 Hyphomicrobiales bacterium | reverse complement strand
ATGATATTCTCAATGATCTTGGCATTTACCACTTCAAGCAGATCGCCAACTGGACGGAAAAGGAAATCGAATGGGTTGACGAGCGGCTGAAGTTCAAGGGCCGCATCGAGCGCGAGGATTGGGTGGCCCAGGCCAGGCTGCTGGCCGAGGGCAAGGAGACGGAGTTCTCCAAGCGCGTGGACAAGGGCGAAGTGGCCACCTCGCACACCCACACGACGAAAGCGCCGGGCAAGAAGTAACAGGCTGCCCGCCGTTCCATTCAGGGAAGATGCAAATCCGCCGCGCCGGGGCTCTCCGGCGCGGTTTCTCATTGGGGTATTGCCTGTGGGGCTATTGCCTGAACAGGCCGCGCCAATGGGGCAAGCGGCCTTCTATGAGATAGCGGATGCCCAGGATGGCCCCGGCGATGATGCCGCCGGTGGCGATGAAGGATGTGGCCGAAAGGGCGGCGATGCCGGTCATGCCCTGGCCAATGGTGCAGCCCATGGCCATGACGCCGCCCACGCCCATGAGGGCCGCGCCGCCCAGATGCCTGCGCATTTCGCGCGCGTCGTCGAAGGCCTCCCAGATGACATCGGAGTTGCGCCAGGCGGCGATGAAGGCCCCGGCGGGCACGCCGAAGACGCCGCCGATGAGAAACGAGGCGGATGTGCCCGAGGCGGTCATCAGCCAGAGGATCGCCTGGCCGATGGGGCGCACGAAGGAGAAGGATTCCGGCTGGTGCGGATAGAGCAGATCCCGCCCCAGGGTGGAGGTAACGAGCCAGCCGAAGGCGATGGCCGCGCCAATGGTCAGCCCGGCGAGCACCTGGCGTGAATTATTCCGGAAGCGCTCGCGGGTGAGCGCCCATCCGGCGGTGGCGGCCACAACGAGGATGGTCACCGCCAGCTGGCCCTGCCGGGATTCGCCGAACAGGATGGCGTTCAGCGACTGGTGCGAGAAGGACGGCAGCTCGATGGTCATGCTGTCGATGTAATTGAGCCGGGCGCGGGCGAAGATGCCGCTCATGGTCATGAAGCCGGTGATGCCGGTGGTCAGGATGGAGATGAGGGCGCGCATGTCAC
>JALUFY010000453.1 GCA_027051995.1 Hyphomicrobiales bacterium | reverse complement strand
CCTCAAGGGGCTGCTGCCGCCTGCTGCCCGGCTGGTTCCCCGCCCGCGCCTTCGCCTGGAACGATCTGGCCATCGCCGTCAAGCGCGGTGACAACGCCTTGCGCGACACTTTGGACCGCTATCTGGACAACATGCAAAAGGATGGCCGCCTCACCGCAATCGCGCGCCGCTTTCTGCCCGCCGCCGGCCGGGAGGCGGGCCAATGACCGGCAAGGCGGAACTGCCGCCCCAATGGCTGATCACCGGTGATAATCCCTCAGCCCCCCTGCTCATTCTCGCCCACGGCGCGGGCGCGGGCTTCGATACGCCCTTCATGACCATGATCAGCGAAGCCATCTCCGCCCGGGGCATCATGGTGGCGCGCTTCGAGTTCGCCTACATGCGCCGCCGCCGCGAAACCGGCAAGCGCGGCGGGCCGGGCCGGGCCGAACGCCTGCTGGGCGAATACGAGCAAAGGGTGCGTGAATGGGCCGCCCGCGCTCCGGTCTTCATCGGCGGCAAGTCCATGGGCGGGCGCATCGCCTCCATGCTGGCCGATGACCTGCGCGGGCAGGGCCTCGTCTCCGGCCTGGTCTGCCTGGGCTATCCCTTCCACCCGCCGGGCAAGCCGCAAAACACCCGCACCGCCCATCTGGAAACCCTCGAGACTCCGGCCCTCATCTGCCAGGGCGAGCGCGATCCCTTCGGCAACCGGCAAGACGTGGCTGCTTATGCCCTCTCCGGCGCCATAACCATCCACTGGGCCCCAGACGGCGATCACGATCTCAAACCGCGCGTCAAGAGCGGCCACACATGGGAAGGCAACATACGCGCCGCCGCCCGCGCCGTGGCGGCCTTCATCCGGGGTCACGCCTGAAAAACCCCAATCGCCCGCCGCGCGGACGCGGCTGCGCGCCATGACCGGATACCGGAAAGGACGGATTTTCCCTTGCCAATGCGGCGGATTTGCTACACCTTTCGTCTAACTTGAGGAAGGAGCGAAAGGGAGAAGACATGACCGCACTCGTCATTCTCGGCGTCATCGCCGCGATTTTTCTCTATGGCGTGGCCATCTACAACCGGCTGGTGAAAAGCCGCCAGATGGTCAAGGAGGGCTGGTCCGGCATCGACGTGCAGCTGAAGAAGCGCGCCAATCTGATCCCCAATCTGGTGGCCGCCGTGAAAGGCTACATGAAGCACGAAAAGGGGCTGCTGGAGAAGATCACGGAACTGCGCGCCAAAGCCGCCGGCATGGACAACGCCACGCCTGCGGAGCGCTCCGCCATCGAGCAGGAGATTTCGCGCACCCTCGGCCAGATCAACATCGCGGTGGAGAACTATCCCGATCTGAAGGCCAACACCAACGTGCTCGATCTGCAACAGCAACTGGCGCGGGTGGAGGACGCCATCCAGATGGCCCGGCGCTATTACAATGGCGCGGTGCGCAACAACAACGTGCTGGTGGAATCCTTCCCCTCGAATCTGATCGCCAACTACTTCCATTTCGAAAAGGCGGATTATTTCGAGCTGGAAAACGGCGCCGGCCGCGCCGTGCCCAAGGTGGAGTTGTAAGCGCCCCGCGCTGTCTTGCGCCCGTCAAACCGGTTTTTTCAGGGAAGCGGCATGAAACGGACATTCCTCCCGCGGCATACCGGGGCCGGGGCCTCCCTGGCTCCGGCGCGCGCCTTGCGCCTCCTTCTGGCCTGTCTGGGCCTGCTCGCCGCGCTGGCCGTTCCGGCCGCGGCGCGCGAGGAAATATTGCATTTCAATTCGCTCATCAAGGTGCAGCCGGACGCTTCCCTGATTGTAACCGAAACCATCAAGGTGCGCGCCGAGGGGCGCAACATCAAACACGGC
>JALUFY010000452.1 GCA_027051995.1 Hyphomicrobiales bacterium | reverse complement strand
CGCCTGTATGATGTTATGCCGGAGCTGATGCGGCAGTCGGCGGGCGGGCGCACGTCAATGGCCGGATCGTCACCGCAGACCCACGGCCGCATCAGCTCCGGCAGAACATCATACAGGCGCGGCAGCATCGACAGCCCGCCGCCCAGAACGATCACGTCCGGATCGAAGAGATTGACCACATGCGCCAGCCCGCGCGCCAGCCTTTCCGCATGGCGCGCCAGCGCGGCCGCCGCTTGCGCGTCTCCATCCCGGGCCGCGGCGGCGATCCGCTCGCCGCTCAGACGCCGCCCCGTTCGCGCATGGTAATCGCGCTCGAGGCCGGTGCCGGAAATCCATGTCTCCAGACAACCCCTGCGTCCGCACCAGCATTCAGGGCCGGGATGCTCGCCGCCATCGGCCCAGGGCAGGGGATTGTGGCCCCATTCGCCGCCGATGCGGTTGCGCCCGGAGATGATGCGCCCGTCAACCACCAGCCCGCCGCCGCAGCCGGTGCCGATGATGACGCCGAAGACCGTCCGCGCGCCCCTGGCCGCGCCATCCGCGGCCTCCGAGAGGGCGAGGCAGTTGGCGTCATTGGCCAGCCGCAGGGGGCGCGCCAGAGCCGCCTTGAGATCATCGCCGAAGGCGCGGCCGTTCATCCAGACCGAATTGGCGTTCTGCACCCTGCCCGTGCGCGGCGAAAGGGAGCCGGGCATGCCGACGCCCACCGTGGCCGAACCGCCGGGGACGCCCGCCGCCTTTTCAGCCTCTTCCACCAGTTCCGCGATGGTCCTGATGACGCCGTCATAATCGCCGCGCGGCGTGGGCACGCGGGCGGAAAACACCGGGTTTTTCGATTCGCCGAAGGCGATGGCCGCGATCTTGGTGCCGCCGAGATCGATGCCGACGCGCAAGCGGCGATGGGCGGTGTTCATGACGGAGCCTCCTCCAGCGCCCGCATGATGGCCTCCGTGGCCTGCCGCCAGTCCGTGACCCGCTCGTGATCGCCCGCGATACGCCGCGCATGGGGGGCGAAGCGCGGATCATGCAGAAAATGCACGAGCGCCGCGTCTGGCGCGTGAGCGCGCGCCGAATCAAGAAAATCGGGATAGTCGTCGATGAATACCGAGCCCCTGGCGCTCATGCGCGCCAGGGCGCGCACGGCGGGGCCCTTGGGGCCGCTGTTGGTAATCAGCGGATGACGCACGCCGCAGCGGGCGAGATTCTCGCACCGTCTGGCGTGATATTCATGCGGCAGGTTTGTCAGCAGAACCACCTGCGCGGCCCGCGACAGCTCCGCCAGAGAAGCCGCCGCCAGCTCGATGGGGGCCAGATCGCCGATCCGTTCGGCGAAGAAGCGCCCCAGCAGGGCGTTGAGCTTTTCATCAGAGATGGCTTCCCCGTCCTCCCTGCGCCGCACGTTGCCCTCGAATTCATAGCTTGCCGGATCGAGCCACAGGCCAAATTGCGCAAGCCACTCCTCGAAACCGCGCACGAAATGCAAAACGACCTCGTCCACGTCGCAGATCAGCACCGGCATGTCGGCGCGCAGCCTGAGCGCCGCGATCTGTTTCCTCGTTTGCGCGTCCATCAGGCGATATCCTCGCCGCTCAGGCGGATGCGCGCCAGACGCGGCTCGTCCGGGGGCAGGCCCTCTTCCGAGGTGAAGATCAGGAGCAGTGATTCGTCCGCCAGCAGATAATCCAGCACCGCCACCTGCACCGGCGCTTCCCCGGCGCCGTCGCGCAGGGCGGCCAGGTCCATGCCCGTCATGGAGAAAAAGCGCTCAAGCCGGTCTTCGTCACGCGCCAGAAAGCCCACGGCGCGCAGGGCCACGGCGGCGGCGTGCGCCATGGAGGGCAGTTTGACGTGATGCATTCCGGGCCTCTTTTATGACAAGATTAACCAAGAAACATGGCCATGCGTCCTCCTTGTGGAGGGTTTAGCTGTTAGTAACAACTTTTGGGCATCATCGCTTGCACGAGACACCGGGGAGAAAAGGGACGCAGCCGGCAACCTTTACTGGCAAGAACAGGAACACCTCCCCAGACAGACGGACGCAGGCCTTGAATTACGGTGTAGCACATATGGCGGACTCATCCCAGAATGGCGAGCCCACGGCCAGGCAGGCCAAGAAGGTGCTGATCGTTGAGGACAATGAACTCAACATGAAGCTCTTCAACGACCTTCTGGAGGCTCAGGGATATCAGGTGTTCCAGACGCGCGACGGATTGAGCGCCCTGGACCTGGCGCGCGAATGCATGCCGGATCTGATTCTCATGGATATCCAGCTCCCGGAGGTTTCCGGCATCGACGTCACCAAGTGGCTGAAGGAAGACGAGGCGTTGCGCCACATCCCGGTAATCGCCGTCACCGCCTTCGCCATGAAGGGCGACGAGGAGCGCATTCGCGAAAGCGGCTGTCAGGGATATCTTTCCAAACCCATTTCCGTGGCCGGCTTTTTGCAGACCATCGACGGCTTCCTCAAAGACCCGGAGGGCTGAGCGATGAGCGCCCGCGTCATGGTCGTTGACGATATCCTGGCCAACGTGCGCCTGCTGGAAGCCAAGCTCGAGTCGGAGTATTTCGAGGTTTCCACGGCCATGAGCGGCATTGACGCGCTGGAGAAAATCCAGCGCGTGCGCCCCGATATCGTGCTTCTCGACGTCATGATGCCCGGCATGGACGGCATCGAGGTCTGCCGCCGCATCAAGTCCAATCCGGCGACGCGGCACATTCCCGTCGTCATGGTCACCGCGCTCGACCAGCCGGAGGACAGGGTGCGCGGGCTGGAGGCCGGAGCGGATGACTTTCTCACCAAGCCGGTGAACGACGTGGCGCTGTTTTCGCGCGTCAAGTCGCTGGTGCGCCTGAAAATGCTCATCGACGAGCTGCTGGCGCGCAACAGCAATGGCGATGACCTGATGCTCTCCGACGAGGTCATCAGCGCCGAGGAGGCCGGCAAGCCGGGCAAGATCCTGCTCATCGACGATCATGACCAGCTGGCCAGGCGCGTCGGCAAGGCCGTCGCCCAGCATCACGAAATCGATTTCATCAACGACCCCTCCAGGGCGCTGCAACAGGTGGAGGAAAACGACTACGAGCTTCTCATGGTCAATCTGGACATGGAAAGCTACGACGGTCTGCGCCTGTGCTCGCAGCTGCGCTCGCTGGAGAAGAACCGCCAGGTGCCCATCCTCATCATCATCGATCCCGATGACACCCGCCGCATGTCGCGGGCGCTGGAAATGGGCGTCAACGACTATCTGATGCGGCCCATCGACCGCCAGGAGTTGCTGGCGCGCGTCAATACGCAAATCCGCCGCTGGCGCTATACCTGCAAGCTGCGTGACAACGTGCGCCAGTCCATCGCCATGGCGGTGACCGATCCGCTGACCGGCCTCTACAACCGCCGCTACATGGTCACCCACGGCGAGGCGCTGGTGGACGAGGCGGCCAACCGGGGCAGGGCGCTCTCGGCGCTGCTGCTCGATCTGGACTTCTTCAAGAAGGTCAATGACCAGTATGGCCATGACGTGGGCGACAGGGTGCTCAAGGAGCTGGCGGCGCGGCTGAAACGCCAGGTGCGCAGGCTCGATATCGTCTGCCGCATCGGCGGCGAGGAATTCGTCATCCTGCTGCCTAACGCGGAGATTTCCGTCGCCTGGCGCATCGCCGAACGTCTGCGCAAGTCGATCAGCGATACGCCCTTCGACGTTGGCGAAAAGCCCGGCAATCTGAAAATCGATCTGACGGCCTCCATCGGCCTGGCCGGATTCGAAAACAGCACCGATACCCTGGATGTCCTGCTCAAGCGCGCCGACGAGGCTCTCTACAAGGCCAAGGAAAGCGGCCGCAACAAGGTGGTCATGGACGCCGCCTGAACCGCCAACCAGTCAGCAAGGCAAAAACAATCCGCTGCGGGAAACCGGCAGCGGATTTTTCATGCCCGGAAAGAGCGTTTCTGGCACGGGGCGTGCAAGGGAGGGAGCAAACGCGGACTCCTGTCCCGTTTTGAACGCCACGACGCAAACTTGAGACACCCGCGCCGCCGGGTCCGCCGCATCACCCGGCGGTTCGGGTCTGGCCAGTCCTCCGGAAACGGCGGACTGGCCATCTTTTTTGTCCGGTTTTGGCCAGGCAAGAAAAAACCGGCCCGTGAACGGGGCCGGCTGCTCAAAGGATATTCCCGTAGCGAGAGAAGCCCTACTTGATCTTGGCTTCCTTGAACTCCACGTGCTTGCGCACCTTGGGATCGTATTTGCGGAAGGACATCTTCTCGGTGATGTTGCGGGTATTTTTCTTCGTCACATAGTAATACCCGGTGCCGGCGGTGCTTACCAGCTTGATCTTGATCGTGGTCGCCTTGGCCATTGTAGCAAACTCCTCGAAGCAGCGCGCCCCGGCGCGCTGGCCGTCTGACTGAATTGTGGAAAAACCGTTGGGCGCAGCCTATCGCCCAATGCGGCGCGCAAGTCAAGGGCCGGGAGCCTCAAATGGTTTCAAAACGCCAGGATTTTCCCTTTCTGTATTGAAAGGAAATGGGCCTGCGTGGCGAAAACAGCGCCTCACGCCCCTCTGCCAGCCCGTCTTCCAGCAGAGCGAGAATGCGCCGGGTGATGCGCGGCAGCTCCATCCGGCGCGTCTCTTCCAGCGTCAGCCAGCGGCTGTCCAGCAGCTCCCCGGAGGGCGGCGGCAAGGGCCTGTCCGGATTGGCCAGACGGCTTGCCTCGGCGAGAAAGAAACGCGCATCAAAGCGCCGGCTCATGCCCGGCGGCGTGATGGCGCGGGCGAAATAGCGCAAGGGCGCAAGATCGGGCGCGAACCCGGCGGCGAAAAAGGCGCGCCAGCCCTCATGGGCGGAGCGCCGCGCCCGCTCCATGCGCCGTCCAAGGATGAAGCCCGTCTCCTCGAATGTCTCGCGCACCGCCGCCATGGCCAGCCCGCGCGCCCGCGCCGGGCCCGCCTTGCCCTTCATGCGGACCAGAAGTTTCTCCGCCACGTCCGGATGAAGCGCGCCCGCTGGCGCAATCCGGCAATCCGCCGCGTCGCGCCGCCCGCCGGGAAAGACGTATTTGTCCGGCATGAAGGCATGCCCGGCGCAGCGCCGGCCCATGAGCACGCGCGGCGCGCCGTTATCGAAACGCAGCAGAATCAGGGTCGCGGCGTCCCGTGGAACAAGGGCGCGCGATGAGGTGGCGGATCGCGTGGAGCGGGAACGCGGCGAAGGGGCCACGGCGGTCAGTGCTTGTGCGGATGCGGATGCGGATGGCGCGGCTTGCACATGGCGGCGTATTGAAAGCCCAGCATGCGCGTGGCCCACTGGATGCCGACAATCGCCCCCTTGACGGAGGGCAGAAGCAGCCAGGTCAGCCCGGCCCAGACCGCGAGGGCGGGCAGGGCGGCCCAGCCAAGGGAAAGCGGCGCGAACCAGCTGATGATCCACGCGGCCAGCACGACGATATGCGCGGCGAGAAAGGCGCTGAACCACGGCGCCATGCGCGATGCGCGGTGGTGATAAAGCTCTTCCTCGCATTGGGGGCAGTAGTTGACCACCTTGAGCCGGCCGCCATCATAAAGATGGCCCTCGCCGCAGGAGGGGCAGCGCAGCAGAGCGCCGTTGAGCATGGCGCGCGGCCACGAGCGCGCATGCGCCTCGGGATTGCTCCCTGGCGTTTCGCGGCGCACGGGCCGGAGCCGTGAATCAGTCAGTTCCATGCTCATGTTGCGATAATGCCATTGCTAACTGGCAAAAAGAAGTCACCACCAAGCCGCGCGACAGGATGCCGCAATTCACGGAACCGTGAGCTTTGCTGCCGGGGCGTGCGCCTAATGACGTTTTCTCCCCTTGCCGCTCTTGCCCTTTTTGCCGCGCTTCATGGCGCGCCGCCCCTTGCCCCTGCCGCCGCCGGCGGGGCGTTTGCCCTTCTTGCCGGGGGAAACCATCTCGAAGCGCATGCCGCCGGCCACGGGAGCAGTCTCGCGCAGGCGCACCTCCACGGCGTCTCCCAGCTGATAGGTCTCGCCGGTTGACCGGCCGATGAGCGCATGGCGCGTCTCGTCGTAAACGAAATAGTCCCCGCGCAATGTCGAGACGGGCACGAAACCGTCCGCGCCGGTCTCGGCGAGCGCCACGAACAGCCCGGCGCGGGTGACGCCGGAGATGCGCGCGTCAAAGGTGGCACCGACGCGCTCGGAGAGATATTGCGCCATCATGCGGTCCACCGTGGTGCGCTCGGCGGCCATGGAGCGGCGCTCGGCGGCGGAGATCATCTCGGCGGTTTCCTCCATTCTGGCGATGTCCTTCTGCGACAGTCCGCCTTCGCCCAGCTTCAGCGCCGAGACAAGAGCGCGATGCACGATGGTGTCGGCATAGCGGCGGATGGGCGAGGTGAAATGCGCGTAGCGGCGCAGGTTGAGACCGAAATGGCCGTGGTTCTCCACCGAATAGACGGCCTGCGACTGGCTGCGCAGCACCACCTGATTGACCACATGCTCGAATTCCGTGCCCCTGGCCTTCTCCAGAATCTTGTTGAAGTGCATGGGCTTCATGACCTGGCCCACCGGGGCGGAGATGCCGATGGTGCGCAGGAACTGCGCCAGCGCCTCGATCTTCTCCGGCGCGGGGGCGTCATGAATGCGGTAGATGAAGGGCTCGCGCCTGTCTTCCAGCGTCTCGGCGGCGCAGACGTTGGCCTGGATCATCAGCTCCTCGATGAGCTTGTGCGCCTCCAGGCGCTCGGGCGAGACGACGCGCTCGATCAGCCCCGTGGCGTCGAGAATGAGCTTGCGCTCGGGGATGTCCAGCTCCAGCGGCCCGCGCCGTTTTCTGGCCGCCATCAGCGCATCATGGCATGACCACAGCGGTTTCAGCACGCTGTCCAGAAGCGGCTCCGTGGCCTCGTCCGGCCTGCCATCGATGGCCGCCTGGGC
>JALUFY010000451.1 GCA_027051995.1 Hyphomicrobiales bacterium | reverse complement strand
CCTCCAGCGTTTCCTCCCGCGTCCAGTTGCGCCGTTGCTTCGTCATGGGCGCATGATGCCGCAAGAGCCTGTGCGGAACAATGTGTGTTGCCGGGTTTTTCTGCCTGCGACAGAAGTGACCAATTCTGCATCTATCTATCAGAATATTCGGATATATGCGGTGTCAGGAATATGCTTGCACGGAAGCGAAAGATTACATAATCTTCATGGTAGGCCACCGGGACCAAGAAGTCCGAAAGGGCCGCAACGGTGGCCACATGAAGTGAGCAACAGGGGAAGGAAACGCCATGAGCAAGGACAGCGTGACTCTGCCTCCCACGGCGGAAGCATGGGACGAGGAGGCGGATGATCTGAAGAAACCGAAAATGGGCTGGAAAGAGCTCTGGCTGAAGGAAGACTGGTGGGCCATCTGGGTGGGCCTGGGCATCGTCATCGTCGCCACCCTGTTCTTCCTGAATGGCTCCACCATCAAGTGGATCGCCATCAAGCCCGCCGGTTGGGAGACGGTGGGGCAGGCGGTGAGCCATTTCGTCGGCCATCTGCCGCAATATCTGGCGATGTTCGTCATGTGGCTCGTGGTCTTTTCCATTGCCGTCTCGGCCATGGGCTACAAACTGAGCGAATATATCCCGTCGTTCATCTTCGTCTTCGTTTTCTCGGTGATCATCTTCTACATCGGCGCTTGGAAATATGCCCACCACTACAATCTGGAGCCGCCGCTGGTGGCGCTGGCGCTGGGCATGCTCATTTCCAATACCATTGGCCTGCCCAGGTGGATGGATACCGGTTTCCGCGTCGAGTTCTACATCAAGATCGGTATCGTGCTGCTGGGCGCGACGCTGCCGTTCACGCTCATCATCTGGGCCGGGCCGGTGGCCATCGTGCAGGCCTCCATCGTCTCCATCGTCACCTTCCTGACCATCTACTTCGCCGCCAAAAAGCTGGGGCTTGACCGCCGTCTGGGCGCCACGCTGGGCGCGGGCGGCGCGGTGTGCGGCGTCTCCGGCGCCATCGCCATCGCCGGCGCGGTGGGGGCGAAGAAGGAGCATGCGCCGATTGCCATCACCATGGTCATCCTGTGGGCCATCATCATGATCTTCTTCCTGCCGCTGGCCTCGCGCGCGCTGGGGCTGCACGCGGGTGTCGCCGGCGCCTGGATTGGCACCTCCGAGTTTGCCGATGCGGCAGGCTTCGCGGCGGCGCAGGCCTATGGCCAGCTGGCGGAATCGCTGCCCGAGATACCGGGCACGGAAGATGACGCGGTGTGGGCCTTCACCCTGATGAAGGTGGTGGGCCGCGACATCTGGATCGGCATCTGGGCCTTCGTGCTGGCGCTCATTTCCACCATGGCGTGGGAGCGCAAGGAAGGCCAGAAGCCGGACCCGGCCGAAATCTGGTGGCGGTTCCCGAAGTTCGTCATCGGCTTCGTGCTGGCATCCGTCATCATGACGCTGATCGCGCAGAACTACAGCTTCGCCGACTACAACAAGATCGTGAAGCCGGAGCTGGTCAGCCCCATCAAGACCCTGCGCACCTGGGCCTTCATCTTCTGCTTCTTCTCCATCGGCCTGACCACGCGCTTCCGCGAACTGGCCTCGGCGGGAACGAAGCCGTTCACCGCATTCACCACGGGCGTGGTGGTGAACGTCATCCTCGGCTTCATCCTGTCGGTGCTGGTGTTCGCCAGCTACTGGTCGAACCTGAATCCGGGTGGCTGATGTGCGCCTGCTATCGATGAAGTGACGCGACAACGCCGCTCCCGCCATCGTGGCGGGGGCGGCCGCTTCAACGAGAACAGGGGAGGACGTCGTGATGTTGTCCGGCATTCGGGAAGTCTTGA
>JALUFY010000450.1 GCA_027051995.1 Hyphomicrobiales bacterium | reverse complement strand
GGTGGACTTCATCGCCGGCACCTTCTCGAAATCCATCGGCGCGATCGGCGGCTTCGGGGCGGGGAACCATCCGCTGTTCGAGGCCATCCGCTGGGCCTCCAAGCCCTACATGTTCACCGCCTCGCCGTCGCCCTCATCCATCGCCACGGCGATCTGCGCCACGGAAAAGCTGGCCGCCGAGCCCTGGCGGCGCGACAGGCTGATGGAGAATTCGCGCAGGCTGTTCGAAGGCTTCAAGGCGCTGGGGCTGGAGCTTGGCTGCGATGAGGTCTCGCCCGTCGTGGCGGTGAAATGCGCCGATGAAGCCTCCACCGTGCGCATGTGGAACGCGCTGCTGGAGGCCGGCGTCTATGTCAATATCGCCCTGCCGCCGGGCACGCCGGGGCGCACCTATCTGCTGCGCTGCTCGGTCTCGGCGGCGCATACGGATGAGGACATCGGCAACATCATCGAGCTGTTCAGGCAGGTGGTGGCGCAAGACGCGGGGTAGGAGGGTGTCCGGGGAGATTTTTTCGTCGTCTCCGCGAAGGCGGAGACCCAAGTGTGACTCCCGGCTGGCACGGACGAAAGCGGCTGGAGCAACAATGCGCAACCGGAGATTCGGCCTTGTTGTCCACAGTATTCGGAGACTTACACTTGGGTTCCCGCCTTCGCGGGAACGACGAGTATTCAAACGTCAGGAGAGTGACAGTATCGGGCGGGGCCAGGGGGCGGGGCGTGGCTTTCCGCCAAGGGCGTGGCGCGGAGAGCGCAGCCATCGCCCCCGGTCAGGCTGGCCCCCGCGCCACATTTGCCGCCTGGCAGCGGCAGCCTCGTGGCCGGCCGCAACCTCGTTCAGGCAAATGTCATGACGTGATTCTTCACGCATCGCGTGTGTATATCCTTCAATCATGAATTGCAACAGGTTGAAACATAAAATTGAGCCGGAGCGGTCTGTTTCCCCCCGCCCAGGCGCGGCGCAAGGGGGCGGAAGGGCAAGGCCGCCGCCTCCAATAGCCCTTTCAGCCGTCCCGGTTTTTTCTTTCCGGCTCCGGCGGCATGGCGGCGGGGATGATGCGCCGGTCGTGGAAGTATGTTCCGGCGGCGAAGCGGCGCATGGGCCAGGATGTGACGAGACGGTCATGGAGCCAGTTGGAGGCGGCGTGCTCCAGCAGCCAGCGCAGGGCGCGCTTGCGCAGCATGGAGGGCAGTTCGCGGGCCATGACCTGCTGCGGCGGCGGGCCGGAGCGCGTCAGATAATCGGCGGTGAGCTGGCCGGCGCGGCGGCCGAAGCGGAAGGCCAGCTGGATGCCGCCCGCGGTGAGCGGCGAGACCATGCCGGCGGCGTCGCCGATGAGCATGACGTTATCATCGGCGAAGGGGCGCACGATGCCGCCGCAGGGAATGACGCCGGAGCGGCGCTCGACGATCCTTTCCTCGTCCAGATCGAACAGCGCGGAGAGCTTCTCGCGGAAGGCGGCCATGTCCGGCCTGTGGCGGTCATCGGTGGCCAGGCCCACCTGAATGACATCCGGGGCGGGCGCGGCCCAGCCGATGTATCCCGGCGCCAGGCGGGCGTCGAGAAAGCAGTGCAGGAAGTTTTCGTCCAGCCCGGGAACGGCGGAGAACTCCTGCTCCATGCCGATGAGCAGCCGCCTGTTGCGGCCCAGACCGAAGACCTCCGCCACGGTGGAGCGCGCCCCGTCCGCGCCGATGAGAAAGCGCGCGGTGACGCCGTGATCACCGATGATCAGGCGCTCCTTTTCGCGCCGGGCGCCGGTGAAGCGGGACGAACAGCGGATTTCGGCTCCGGCGCGGCGGGCCTCACCGGCCAGCCAGCGCATGAGGCCGGGCATGTCCGTGGTGAGGA
>JALUFY010000449.1:2243-6953 GCA_027051995.1 Hyphomicrobiales bacterium | reverse complement strand
AGGGCCGGGTATGACGGGAGGGGGGCGGGGCTGCGGGTTGAAAACAGCCAAAAAAGAGGCCCCGGGTGCTGAAGCCGGGGCCTTTTTTCAGTGCGGTGTGTGAGCGTATCGGACGGAGTAGTGAGTCATTCCTATTGGAGGGCGCCGGTGAGGGTGAATTCTCCCTTGCGGATGCGGGCCGGCAGGTTTTCGGCCATTTCCGCGACGGTTTCCTCGCCATAGGCCGAGACCATTTCCGACAGGGCGGCGAAGAGGGCGGCGGTGGCGACGCTGTCGGGGTGCAGGCCGTCATAGACGGCTTCCTCCCAGGCCTCGATGATGTAACGCATGGCGGCGTGGCGGGAGCGCTGGCGGTTCAGCGTCTCTTCGGCCTCGTTGCGCCAGTCATCGCGGGCGGCGTGTTTCACCTTGTTCTCTCCTGCAACTTGTCTGGGAATGCTCCCGGCTTCGTCAAGAAAACCTTTACGTTTTCGCGGCGGCGAAATCCAGCCGGGAATGAAAAAAGGGTTAACGCGCGAAGGGGCCGGGCGGGCCGCTCAGGCGCTGTCCGCCGCCACCTGGCGGATCAGCTCCGCGGTGCCCGGGGTGAGCTTGAGCTTGTCCAGATCCGTGATGGGCGTCCAGGCGGCCTCGCTGGCGTCGGAGGCGGCCCTTGGCTCTCCGGCCAGCCAGCGGGCGGCGAAGACGGTGAGGATGTAATGGGCGCTGATCCGGCCATCCGCCTCGCGGTGGATGATGTCGATGACATCGAGCAGGCGGGTGAGTTTGGCGCAGACGCCGGTCTCCTCCTTGAGCTCGCGGATGGCGGCGGCGCGCACCGGCTCTCCCAGTTCCACTTTGCCGCCGGGCAGGCTCCACAGGCCCTCGGCGGGCGCATGGGCGCGGCGCACCAGCAGCACCGAATCCTCGCGGATGATGCAGACGCTGACGCCTGCCACGGGCCCGGGCGGCGCGGGCGCGCTCACCTCCCCGGACGGGCCGGGATGCGCCGGGCGGCAGAGAGGCCAAGGGCGGCGATGGCGGCCTTGAGCAGATCGCCCAGGATGAACGGGGCCGCGCCCAGGGCGAACGCCTTTTCCACGCCGGTGAACTGGGCCAGCCAGGCAAGGCCCGGCGCATAGATGGCGGCCACGCCGGCCAGCATGACGGCGAAGGCCGTAAGGGGCCTGCGCAGCGCGCCCCTGTCCGCGAAGTGGCCGACGATCAGCGCGGCGAGGAGAAAGCCGGCCAGATAGCCGCCGGTGGGGCCTGCCATATAGGCCAAACCGATGCCGTTTTGCGGCGCGGCGGCGAAGACCGGCAGGCCCATCGCGCCCTCGGCCAGATAGAGCGCCACGGCGGCAAGGCCCAGATTGCGGCCCAGCGCGCCGGCCAGCGTCAGCACGGCCAGGGTCTGCAAGGTCATGGGCACCGGCCAGAAGGGCACCTGCGCCCTGGCGGAGGCCCACAGCAGCAAGGAGCCGCCGATGACGGCGAGCGCCCGCATGGGCAGGGAATGAATGCGATCCGGCGTCCGCGCGATGGCGTGCTGGCGAATGGTCATGATGCTCCTCGTCACTTGTCTGCTTCCCCGGCGGGCCTGCGCCGCCCTGTTTGTCCGCCCAAGGTATATGCGCTAACCTCGCGCGCGGCAAGAGGCGTGACAGAGACGAAGGAGCAGGAGGGATGGCCAGTGAGCCACGGCTTGTGCTGAAGCGCGAGCATGACGCGCGCCCGGGGCGGGCGATGCGGATCTCTCCGCGCGTCCGGCGGGTGCTGGCGGACAATCCGGGGCCTTTGACCTTCACCGGCACCAACACCTATCTCATCGGCGAAGGGGATGTGGCCGTCATCGATCCGGGGCCGGATGATCCGGCGCATCTGGAGGCGCTGCTGGCGGCCATCGGCGGGGCGCGGGTGCGGGCCATTCTGGTGAGCCACGGCCATGCCGATCACTGGCCGCTGGCGGCGGCGCTGAAGGCGCGGGCGGGCGGCGAAATCCTCGGCATGGGCGATGAAGTGTTTGCGCCTGAGCGGCGCATCGGCGAGGGCGTGCGGGTATGCGGCGCGGGCTGGACGCTGACGGCGCTGCATACGCCGGGGCACAAGAGCGATCATCTGTGCTTCGCGCTGGAGGAGGAAAACGTCCTGTTTTCGGGCGATCACGTCATGGGCTGGGCCACCACGGTGATTGCGCCGCCGGATGGGAACATGGCCGCCTATTACGCCTCCCTGCGCCGCCTGATGGCGATGACGCACGTGCGCTACTGGCCCGCCCACGGTGGCCCCATCGACGCGCCGCAAGCCCATTGCGAGGCCCTTCTGGCGCACCGGCGGGCGCGCGAGGCGGCGATCCTGAAAGCGGTGCGGGAGGGATGCCGGACGCCGGAAGAGATCGTCTCATGCGTATACCCCGGCCTGGCGGAAAATCTCAAACCCGCCGCCATGATGTCGGTGAAGGCGCATCTGGAGCATCTGGGGATTACTCCTTAGCTCTTTTTTGCGCCACGATGAGGTATTCCACGTTGCCGTCCGCGCCGCGCAGCGGGGAAGGGAGCAGGGCTTGGGCGGGCCAGCCGGTGGTTTCCAGCCAGTCGAGGATGTCCTTGCAGACGGCCTCGCGGATGGCTTCATCGCGCACCACGCCGCCCTTGCCGAGACGGGCGCGGCCGGCCTCGAACTGCGGCTTGATCAGGGCGGCCAGATGCGCGCCGGAACGGGCCAGGGCGAGCGCCGGAGGCAGGGCCTTTTTCAGCGAGATGAAGGAGACGTCGGAGACGATGACGTCCAGCGGCTCGGGGATATGGTCTTTCGTCAGATGGCGGGCGTTTTGCCCCTCCATGACGATGACGCGCGGATCATCGCGCAAGGCCCGCGCCAGCTGATCGTGGCCCACGTCCACGGCGTAAACGCGCTTTGCGCCATGCTCCAGCAGCACCTGGGTGAAGCCGCCGGTGGATGCGCCGATGTCGGCGCAGACCGCGCCCGCGACGGGAAATGGATGCGTCTTGAGAGCCGCCAGCAGCTTCAGGGCGGCGCGGGAGACATAGGATCGGGCCGGATCGCTGATGCGGATATCCGCCTCTTGCGGGCAGCGCCAGCCTGTTCTTGTGACGGTTTCGCCATTCACCCGCACCGCGCCGCGCCGTATGGCGTCCGCCGCGCGGGCCCGGGTGTCATAGAATCCGCGCGCCACGAGAACCTTGTCGAGCCGCGGGCCCGCAGGCATCAGTCCTCCACGTCCAGCGGCTCGGTTCCCTTCGGCTGGCCGTCCTTGTTCAGGGTGATCTTCTCGATGCGCGCCTCGGCCTGTTTGAGCAGGGCCTCGCAGCGTTTCTTCAGCGCCTCGCCGCGCTCGTAGATGGCGATGGATTTCTCCAGCGGCGCTTCGCCGCGCTCCAGCTCGCCGACGATGCGCTCCAGCTCGCCGATGGCCTCCTCGAAGGTCATGTCATCGACGGGGCGGGCCTTGCTCTCATCGGTCATCGGATTTCGCTCCCTTCATCAGCGCCTGCACATGCACGGCCACGCTCGCGGCCAGCGCGCCCAAGTCATAGCCGCCTTCGAGCATGGAGACAATGCGCCCGGCGCACATCCTCTCCGCCGCCTCCATGAGCGCCAGGGTGACCCAGACATAATCCTCCTCGCGCAGCTTCAGAGAGGCCAGGGGATCGCGCTCGTGGGCGTCGAAACCGGCGGAGATGAAGATGAACTCCGGCTCGTGGGCGTCGATGGCCGGCAGGATGCGGGCGCGGAAGGCCTCGCGGAAGCGCGCGGAGCCCGCGCCGGGCGGCAGCGGGCAGTTGACCATGTTGCCGTGCGCGCCGGTCTCCGAGGCATCGCCGGAGCCGGGATAGCAGGGGCTCTGATGGGTGGAGCAATAGAGCACGTCCGCGTCGTCCCAGAAGATTTCCTGCGTGCCGTTGCCGTGGTGGACATCGAAATCGACGATGGCGATGCGCTCCACGCCATAGGTTTCTTTTGCGTATCTTGCGGCGATGGCGATGTTGTTGAACAGGCAAAAGCCCATTGCGCGGCGGCTTTCGGCATGATGGCCCGGCGGGCGGATGGCGCAAAAGGCGTTATCGGCCTCAAGAGAGGCCACCGCGTCCACGGCGCGCAGGCCAGCTCCGGCGGCGCGCAGGGCGGCATCGAAGCTCCCTGGCGAAAGCCATGTGTCGGCGTCCGCCTGATTGAGGCCCTCGCGGGGGATGAGGCTTTCGATTTCACGGACATGCCCGATATCATGGGCCAGCAGGAGATGCTCGCGCGTTGCCGCCGGGGCCTTTTCGCGCAAGAGAGCCGAGAAATGCTCCGTGGCGAGGATTTTCTCAACCGCCGCCAGACGCTCCGGGCGCTCCGGGTGGCCTTGCGGCACTTGGTGTTCATGGCACAGCGGATGGGTGATCAGCAGGGTCTTCATGCCTCCTCCGCGCGCAGGACATCCAGAGCCTCGGGGGCGGCGATGCCGCCGGAATTCATGATGCGCTGCTTGAGACCGGCGGTCTCCGGCAGGACGCTTCCGGCGAAGTGCCGCGCCAGAAAGGCGCGCCTTGCCGAGCCGGTGATCAGGGCGGAGCGCGACAGGGCGGCGGCCCCGGCCAGCAATGACAGCAGGCGCAGATAGGGCACGGCGGCGGCCAGCGGGCGCTCGTCGCGGGCCTCCAGCCCGGCGGTCATGAAGCGGGTGGCCTCACCGGCGGCGCGCAGGGCCCAGGCCAGACGCTCGCC
>JALUFY010000449.1:0-2233 GCA_027051995.1 Hyphomicrobiales bacterium | reverse complement strand
CCCAGATCGGCCAGAGGCCCGGCCTCCTTCAACGCCGTCACCGTGGCGGCGGTTTCGTCCAGCAGCCTTTGCAGGGCCAGGCCGCCGTCCAGGGTGATCTTGCGCAGCACCAGATCGAGGGCCTGAATGCCGTTGGCGCCCTCGTAAATGGGGGCGATGCGGGCGTCGCGCAGCAACTGGGCCGCGCCCGTTTCCTCCATGTAGCCCATGCCGCCATGCACCTGAATGGCGGCGTCCGCCACCTCCACGCCCACGTCCGTGCCGAAGGCCTTGGCCAGCGGGGTGAGCAGGGCGGCGCGGG
This sequence comes from Hyphomicrobiales bacterium, assembly GCA_027051995.1. Classification (GTDB taxonomy): domain Bacteria; phylum Pseudomonadota; class Alphaproteobacteria; order Rhizobiales; family Aestuariivirgaceae; genus Thermopetrobacter. Next base: position 1,932 of record JALUFY010000449.1, on the reverse strand, counting down.
CAGCGGCGCGGCGGCGGGTCTGTTCATCCCCGGCCAGACGGCTCATGTCCATGTTGAAGGCGGTGTCGTAGCAGATGGCGCGGGCGGCCATGATCTTCACCTGTGCGTCCAGCAGCATGCGGCGCACGTCCGGATGCTCGACTATGGGCACCGGCCCGTCGCGCCCGGCGCGGCGGCCCTGACGGCGCTCAAGGGCGAAGGCGCGGGCCTTCTGAAAGGCGCGCTCGGCCACCGCCACGCCCTGGATGCCGATGTGCAGGCGGGCATGGTTCATCATGGTGAACATGTGGTGGAGGCCCCGGTTGGCCTCGCCCACCAGCCAGCCGGAGGCGCCCTCGAAGATCAGGGTGATGGTGGGCGAGCCGTGAATGCCCATCTTGTGCTCAAGGCCCGCCGCGTAAAGCGCGTTAGCCGCCCCCTCCGGCGAAACCTTCGGGACGAGAAAGAGCGAGAGGCCGCGCGTGCCCGCCGGGGCGTCCGGCAGGCGGGCGAGCACCAGATGGATGATGTTGTCCGTCAGGTCATGCTCGCCATAGCTGATGAAGATCTTTTCGCCCTCGATGGCGAAGCCGCCGTCCGGGCGCGGGATGGCCCGGGTGCGGATGGCGGAGAGATCGGAGCCGGCCCGGGGCTCGGTGAGGCACATGGCCCCCGTCCATTCGCCGGAGATCATTTTCGGCAGATAGCGGGCCTTCAACTCCGGCGCGGCGAAGCGGCTGATGGTTTCGCAGGCGCCCTGAGTGAGCAATGGCCCCAGACCCCAGGCCATGGAGGCGGTGTTCCACAGTTCCTGCAATGCCAGGGAGAGCGCCAGCGGCATGCCCTGCCCGCCGTATTCCGTATCGCCGGGGGCGGAAGCCCAGCCGGCCTGAACGAAGGCGTCATAAGCCGCCTTCCAGCCCGGCGGGGTGGTCACGGCGCGGCTGGCGGGATCGTATGCGCAGCCGTGAATATCGCCGTCGCGGTTGAGCGGGGCGATTTCAGCGGCGGCGAAGCGCCCGGCCTCTTCCAGCACGGCGAGCGCCAGATCGCGCTCCAGCCCGTCGAAGCGTCCGGCGTCCAGCTCGCGGCCAAACGGCGTCAGATCGAACAGCGCATGGGCGATATCTTCGGTTTGCGGCCTCCAGCTCATGGCGCTTCCCCTCACGTCCCCTCTTGACGCCCCCTCGCCGGGCGGTTCATCGTGACGGTTCACTGTAACCACTGGCGCAGACAGGTCAACGGCGCATGGCGCGGATATCCACCAATGCCGGAGAAGCGGCTGACGTTCTGAAGGCGGGCGGGCTCGTGGCCTTTCCCACCGAGACGGTCTATGGCCTCGGGGCGGACGCGGCCAATGACAAGGCCGTGGCGGCCATTTTCGCCGCCAAGCGCCGCCCGCGCTTCAATCCGCTGATCGCCCATGTGACGGGGCTTGAGGCGGCGCTCCGTCTCGGGCGTTTCGATGCGGCGGCGCAAAGGCTGGCGGAGGCCTTCTGGCCGGGGCCGCTGACGCTCGTCGTGCGGCGGATGGAGGATTGCCCCGTCTCGTTGCTGGCCTCGGCGGGGCTGGATACGCTGGCCATCCGCGCCCCGGCGCATGATGTGGCGCAAGAGCTTCTGCGCGCCTTCGGCGGGGCAATCGTCGCCCCTTCGGCCAATATCTCCGGGCGGCTTTCGCCGACGGAAGCCGAGCATGTGGCCGAAAGCCCGCTGGCGGAGGAGGTGGACATCATCCTCGATGGCGGCGAATGCGCCGTGGGGGTGGAATCCACCATCGTGGGCTTCGATAAGAGCGGCGCGCCGGTGATCCTGCGCCCGGGCGGCGTGGCGCGGGAGGACATCGAGAAGACGCTCGGCATGGCGGTGCGGCAGGCCACGGGCGCAAGCGGCGCGCCTTCGTCACCGGGGCAGCTTTCCAGCCACTACGCGCCGCGCGCGTTCAGCCGCAGC
>JALUFY010000448.1 GCA_027051995.1 Hyphomicrobiales bacterium | reverse complement strand
TTGCACGGCTCATTGTCTCACAATCCCGCTCTCCTTCTACCCAGCCTTCTTCGTCATTCCCACCACCTTCTTCGTCATTCCCGCCACCTCCTTCGTCATTCCCGCCACCTCCTTCGTCATTCCCGCGAAAGCGGGAATCCAAAGCACGGCTCCATGAACATTCAGGCCTGAAGACAAACACCATGGACTCCCGTCTTCACGGGAGTGACGACAATAATAGAATCGCCCCCATCTTCTTCTACCGCGCCCTGCTGGAAGGCGGCTTCACCGACCCGGTCGCGGCGCTGGCGCAGGCGCTGGAAGAACGGGGCCTCACCGCCCTGCCTCTTTTCGTGCCGTCGCTGAAGGACAAGGCCGCCCGCGCCTTCCTCGCCGAGCTGTTCGCCACCCTGCCGCCGGCGGTCATCATCAACGCCACCGCCTTTTCCGCCGGCGATGATGACCCGCTGCGCGCCGCCGACTGCGCCGTATTACAAGCCTTCTTCACCGGCGCCAGCCGCGAAGCCTGGGAAAACAATCCACAGGGCCTCGGCCCGCGCGACCTCGCCATGCTGGTCTCCCTGCCGGAACTGGACGGGCGCGTGCTCACCCGCGCCGCCTCGTTCAAGGAGGCGGACGCCTTCGACGAGGCCACCTATTGCCGCCTGCTGCGCTATGCCCCCAACCCGGAGGGCATCGCCCGCATCGCCGACCTGGCGGCGCGCTCCGCCCGCCTGCGCGCCCTGCCCAACCATGAGAAACGCATCGCCCTGGTGCTGGCCAACTACCCGAACCGCGATTCGCGCATTGCCAACGGCGTCGGCCTCGACACCCCGGCCAGCACCGTCGCCATCCTCCGCGTCCTGAAGGATGCGAGCTACGCCCTCGACAAGCTGCCGGATGACGGCAACGCCCTCATCCGCTGGCTGCTCGCCGGGCCGACCAATGATCACCCGAAAAACCCTTCGGAAGCGACTCTCGCCATTGAAGATTATGAACGCCAATTCAATGCATTGCCACAGGAAGCAAAAGTATTGATTGAAGAACGCTGGGGCACACCGGAAAGCGATCCCTTTTTCCGCGACGGTGCTTTCCACCTTCCTTTGCGCCGCCTGTCGGATAATATCGTCTGCGCCATCCAGCCCGCGCGCGGCTACAACATCGACCCCAAGGCCACCTACCACGACCCGGGCCTGCCCCCACCGCACGGCTATCTCGCCTTTTATTTCTGGCTGCGCGATCATTTCCGCGCCGATGCCATCATCCATGTCGGCAAGCATGGCAATCTCGAATGGCTGCCAGGCAAGGCGCTGGCCCTGTCGCCCGCCTGCTTCCCGGACGCCGCGCTGGGCCTGCTGCCGCATTTCTATCCCTTCATTGTCAACGATCCTGGCGAGGGCGCACAGGCAAAGCGCCGCACCGGCGCCGTCATCATCGACCACCTCATGCCCCCGCTGGTGCGCGCCGAGAGCCACGGCGCCCTGGCCGACCTGGAACGCCTGGTGGACGAATACTGGCAGGCCGCCGGCATGGACGCCCCGCGCGCCGAACACCTGCGCCAGCGCATCATTGATCATGCGCTGGTCAGCGGCATCGCCGAGGACGCCGGCGTCGCCGACCTGTTGCGCGACGATCCGGACGCGGCGCTGAACCTGCTGGACGCCTGGCTGTGCGACCTCAAGGAGGCGCAAATCCGGGGCGGCCTGCATGTATTGGGCGCGCTGCCCGGCATGGGCGACGAAACCGCACTGGCGGAAACGCTAGTCGCGCTTGCACGCCTGCCCCGCGCCGACGGCAAGGGCGAAAACGCCTCCCTCATCGAGGCCCTGTCCGCCGACCTGCTGCCCGGCTTCGCCCCCTTCGACGCCCCGTCGG
>JALUFY010000447.1 GCA_027051995.1 Hyphomicrobiales bacterium | reverse complement strand
CCGCCGGAGCATCATATATGAAGCGCATCCGTTTTGCCCGCAAGAGCGAAAACCGCCACATCCACCCGCGCCGCCCCGGCCTTTTTCAGCGCCGCGCAGCAGGCCCCCGCCGTCGCCCCGGTGGTGAAGACATCATCCACCAGCACCACCGCCCGCCCGGCCAGCCGCATGCGCGCCCGCTCGGGCGCGGCGAAGGCCCCGCGCACATTGGCCCGCCGCTCCCTGCCCGAAAGCCCCGTCTGCGGCACGGTGGGCCGGCGCCTTTCCAGAACATCCGGCGCGTAACACGCCGCCGTTCCCTTCGCCATCAGCCGCGCCAGCAGCGCCGACTGGTTGTAGCGCCGCGCCCACAGCCTGCGCCGGTGCAGTGGCACGGGCGCGACCAGCACGCCCTTGACGAGCCGCTGGCCCACGGCGCGCCGCATGGCGGCGGCCATGAAGCGGGCCGCCTCGTGCCGGTCATGATATTTCAGCCCGTGAACCAGTTTTCTGGCGGCCTCGTCATAGACCACGGCGGCGCGCAGCGAATCCCATTCCGCCCCGCCCAGCAGGGCCGGAAGGGACGCCTCGTCCGCCGCCGCTCCCTCATGGGCCAGCGGGCGGCCCGTCGCCGGGCAGCATGGCTCCTCGATGAAGCTCATGCGGCTCCAGCACTCCGCGCACAGCCCGTGCGCCGCCGCCGTGCGCGCCCCGCACAGCGGGCACCCCGGCGGCGCGATGACGCCTGCCAGACGCCGCGCCAGGGGCGGCAAAAGCGTTTTCAACAGGGCGGCGGACATGCCACAATGCTAACAGACGCAAGACGGAAGGACGAGAGATGTCTCACCCCGGCCCCTTCGATGAACAGCTGATCCGTCAGCGCTACGCCCGCCTGCGCCTTTCCGGGCCGGAGGCCATGCCCGCCTTTCTGCACGAGCACGCCGCCGCCGAGATCGCCGCCCGCATCGCCGCTCGGGAGAGCCGCTTCGGCGAGGCGATGATCTGCACCCTGGCCCCGTCTTCGCTGGCCCGGGACATCAAGGCCTCCGGCAGGGCGGAAAACATCCGCCGCGCCGCCCCCTTCGCCCGCCCGCGCGGCGGGGAGTTCGATTGCGTCCTGGATTTGCAGCAGCCGGAGCTTGCGCCGCGCAGCCTCGATCTGTTCGTCTCCATCTTCGATCTGGCCCTGGTCAACGATCTGCCCGGCGCGCTGAGCGCCATCCGCCGCGCTCTGCGCCCCGGCGGCCTGTTCTTGGCCGCCCTGCCCGCCGGAGAAACCCTGCGCGAGCTGCGCGCCGCCTGGGCCCTGGCCGACCGGCAAATGGACGGCGAACCGGCCCTGCGCGTAGCTCCCTTCTGCGAGCTGCGCCAGCTTGGCGGCCTGCTGCAACTGGCCGGTTTCGCCCGCCCCGTGGCCGATGCCGGAACGCTCACCCTGCGCTATGCGAACGCCCATGCGCTGATGGAAGAGATCAAGGCCCTGGGCTGGGCCAATCCGCTGCGCGCCCGCCCGCGCGCACCAGCCGGCCGCGCCCGCCTGACCCGCGCCATCGCGCATTACGAAACCGCCTTCCGTGATAATGATGGCCGCGTGCGCGCCACCTTTCAGATCGCTTGGCTGACCGCCTGGTCCCCGGATGAAAGCCAAGGCCTCACGCCCGGGCCGGGCACGGCCTGCGCGCTCCCCGCAAGCACCGCCGGAGATGACGGAAAAGGCTGATCAGGCCGTGCGCCGCAGCAGAACCTCCAGCGCCTCGCGCGTGGAGCGCGGCATTTCGCCATGCCCGCCCGCGCCCAGCCTGCGCTCGGCGTCCTGAATGGCCCGCAGGGCCACGTCCCAGGTGAAGGCGAAATAGGTGAAGCCCTCGCCGTCGATACGGT
>JALUFY010000446.1 GCA_027051995.1 Hyphomicrobiales bacterium | reverse complement strand
CCGCCACAGGCTCCTGGGCCACGGTCGCGCCGGCCACGCGCAGGCAGGCGCTCTTCGTGATGCCCGCCCTGGCCAGAGCGCCGCACAGGCTGCTGGAAAGCCCCGCGCTGTCTTCCGGCGCGATGACGATGGCGGCGTCGCACAGGGGCAGAACCGACCCCTCCCTGTCCGCCGGGAAAGCGGTATCGCCTTCGTTGAGGATCACGATGTCATAGCTTTGCGCCAGCGCGCCGAGCACCGCCGACATCATGGACGAGCCGGTCATGCCCGCCGCCTGCGCGGCCATTTCGCCGGCATGGATCAGATGCGCCGGGCTGGAGCCGTCCTTTTCGATGATGTCCACGAAACTGGCCTGGCCCTTGAGAAGGTCGGACAATCCCTTGCCGCCGTCGCGCCCCGTGGCGGCGTTCAGCGAGGCGGTCTTCATGTCCGTGTCCACCACGATGACCCGCGATCCCTTCATCGCCAGCATGCGGCCCAGCGCAAGGGCGGCGGCCGCGCCATCCATCATCAAGCCGCCGACCGTGGCCAGGCCCGTTTTCAGCAGCGCGTCCGGCGTCTTTTGCGCCATGATCCATGCGGCCACGGGCTCCAGCGCCCTGGCGTATGGCCCGTTGGCGTCGGCCACCGGGGCGAGCGCCAGAGGCTGCGCGGCCATGGCGTCCGGCAGGCCGGGCAGCACGGGGAACGGCTGCTCCTTTTTCAGCGTCGTCTGCTCGACAATCTCCGCCGCCGTCGCAAGGGGTGCGGTTGTGGCTTGAGATTGTGCGGTCACCGTCTGCACGGGCGTGGACTGGGCGGTAACGGGCTGAGCGGGCGCGGGCTGCGTCACCGCAGGCTGAACAGGCGCGGGCTGAATGGGAACAGCCTGAACAGGCCTGCTCTGAGCAGCCGCTTGTTGCGCGGGCGTGGAAGGCGCGGCGGGCGCGGCCCCGGCGGGTTTGATCCCGGCCCGCGCGGCGATGACGGAGGCGGAAATGCCTTCCGAAGCAGAGACGCCGCCAGCGCCAGCCACGGGCGCACCCGCCGCCGGTTGCGCGGCGGGGGCTTGCGGCTGAACCACGGGCTCCACGGGCGCGGCGGCGGCCTGCTGGCGCGACAGCCGCGAGCTTGCCGCCATGACCTCGATGATGAAGGCGATGCCCAGCCCCAGCACCAGCCCGGCCAGAATAGACAGGATCATGACGGGCCCGGTCTTCGGGAAGGACGGCATGGACTGCACGCTGGCGCTGGAGATGATGCGCGCCATGCCCGGCTGGGCGGCGTCGTTGTTGCGCGAGGCGGCGTCGGTATAGCGCGCCAGAAAACTTTCCAGAAGGCTGCGGTTGGCCTTCGATTCACGCTCCAGCTCGCGCAACCTGACCTCGCTGACGGACGCGTCGGAAACCTTCGCCTTCAGCTTGGCGAAGGCCACCCTGAGGGAGGCTTCGCGGGCCGCCGCAATCTTCGCCTGCTGCTCCAGGGAGGCGGCGATCTTGCGCGCCTCGGCGCGGATCTGGCGTGACAAATCACGCAATTCGCGGCGCACCGCGCGCACCTTGGGGTGATTGTCCAGATAAGTGGTGGACAGCTCCGCCAGCCGCCTTTGCAGCCGCACCTGCTGTTCGCGCAGCCGCTGGATGAGGGGCGATTTCAGCACCTCGGAGGATGTCTCCACCGAGCCCGTCGTCTTGAGCATTTCGCGGATCGCCCTGGCCCTGGCCTGCGCCTGAGAGCGCTCGGCGGCGGCCTTGATGATCTGCGAGCTGAGTTCGGAAAGCTCCTGATTTTTCAGGGAGCTCTTCGTGCCCTTGTAGAGCCCGGCCTGGGCGCGGTAGCGCTCCACCGCCACTTCCGACTCCACCACCTTCTTGCGCAGTTT
>JALUFY010000445.1 GCA_027051995.1 Hyphomicrobiales bacterium | reverse complement strand
CGCCCAGACGGCGCGCACGCCCGCGCCGTCTGGGCGAAGAACCCGCGCCTGAACATCCTGGGCAATCCTGATGCTCCGCGCCTGCCCATCTTCTCTTTCACCGTCAGCGGCGAAAACGGCCGCCTGGTGCATCATCAGCTTTTCGCCCGCATGCTCTCGGACATGACCGGCATTCAGGTGCGCGGCGGCTGCGTCTGCGCGGGGCCATACGGGCACCGGCTCCTGGGCGTCTCGCGCGCGGAGTCGGAGCGCATCCGCGCCGCCATCGCCGCGGGCCATGAAATCGAAAAACCGGGCTGGGCGCGGCTGAATTTCAGCTGGCTGATGGATGACGAAACAGCGGACAGCATTATCCGCGATGTGGACGCCTTGGCCCTGAGGGCCGGAAAGCTCGCGCGCCTTTACGAGCCCGACGAGGTGGTGGGCTGCTGGCGTCCGCGCGAACAGGGCGGGGCGTGAGGCCACCCGGAAACGGAAAATCCCCCGCCGGGAAAGGCCCTGCGGGGGATTGATCCCGAAAGCATGTCACGCCGCGTTCAGCAGTGCTTGCAGCCGCTCTTGCGCACCTGGCCGATGATGTGATTGAGCGTCTTGTAGCCCAGCGCGCCGGGCACGATGGTTTCGCCGATAATGAAGGCGGGCGTGCCGTTGATGTTCAGCGCCGCCGCCACCGCCATGTTGGCGTTGATGATGTCATTGACGTCCTTGGACTTGGCGTCCTTTTTCAGCTTCTCCACGTCCAGCCCCACGCGCTTGGCCAGCGCCAGCGCCACCTTGCCGTCCACCCGGCCCTTGTGGCCCAGCATGGCCACATGATATTTCCAGTATTTGTCCATGCCCTGCTTGCGCGAGGCCAGCGCATATCTGGAAGCCTCCATGGAGCCCGGCCCGAGGATCGGGAACTCCTTGATAATGATCTTCAGATCCTTGTTGGTGTCCTTCAGCTTCAGCACATCGGGCAAGGCGCGCTTGCAGAAGCCGCAATTGTAGTCGAAGAACTCCACCATGGCGACCTTGCTGCTGGTGTCGCCCACCACAAGATCATTCTTGCCATGATAGATGGCGTCCGCGTTTTCCGCAATGCCGCTCTTGGCCGCTTTGGCCTGTTCGGCCTGCTTCTTTTCCTCCAGCTTGCGGCTCATCTCGATGAGAATATCGGGATGCTTGAGCAGATAATCGCGCACGATCCCGCCGATCTCGCCGCGCTGCGCCGGGGTGAATTCGCCGGCCTGGGCCAGCCCGGGGGCGGTCATCGCCAGCGCCGCGCCCGCCAGCAGGGTGTTGCGCATGAGTTTTTTCATGTGGAATGTCTCCATCTGTTGCCGTTTTGTGACTGGATCGGGGCACTATAGCCCTAACGCCGCTTGGCGATCCTCAAAATATCGTTAGCGCGCACATATTGCGGCGTGCCCCGTTTCAGCCGCCTTAACGCCCCCTTGGCCTTGGTCACCGCCAGATCGCGGTCGCCGGAGCGGATGGCGGCTTCCGCCGTTTCCAGCTCCGCCATGGCGAAATCACCGAGCATGCCATGGGCCCGCGCCATCAGGCTGTGCAGCATCGGCCTGCCGCCTTCCGAGGCCATGGCCTTGCGCAGGTTTTTCAGCGCCGCCCTGGCTTGCGCCTTGTTCTCCGTGGCCAGTTGCGCCTGCGCCAGCAGAAGCCGGATCAGCCCGATGCGCGGGGCCAGCGCGACGGCCTTTTTCAGCGGCGGGATGGCCGCCGCCGGTCTGCCGTTCTCCAGCAGCGCCTGCCCCTTGAGCTCCCAAAAGTAGGGATATTTCGGTCTGGCCCGGATCAGCCCTTCGATAATGGGCATGGCGCCCCGGATGTCGCCGATGCGGAAGGCGGCGATGGCCCGCGCGTAACGGGCGGGCAGGGAGGCGTCCTTGCGCGGATACTTGCGGTAAACCGCCCGCGTGCCGCCGATGAAGCCGGTCAGCTTGGCCTGCATCAGCTTGTGGCGCTCCACCAGCCAGGCCGGATCCTTCTTGTTGAACCAGCGGCTCTTTTTCACCAGCCGCTCCAGATTGCGGATGCGCTGCAGGGGCATGGGGTGGCTCATCACGTATGGATCGGCGTAGCGCAGCGAGGCCATGGAGCGCGCCGCCAGTTTCTGAAACAGCGTCAGCATGCCCTTGCCGGACTGATGCGTCATCTCCAGAAAGCGCGCCGCCGCCTGATCCGCCGCCGCCTCCTGGGTGCGCGCATAGGCCAGAAACGAGCGTTGCAGCATGGAGTTGGAGCCCATCATGATGGCCCGCCCGCCGCGCACCGCACCGGCGTTGCCGGTGATCGCCCCGCCGGCCATGGCCCCGGCCGCCAGCATCATGCTGATGATCGACAAGGTGCTCAGCCGGCTCATCTCGATGCCCATGCGCGCCAGATGCCCGCCCGCGATATGGCCGGTTTCGTGCGCCAGAACGCCGATCACCTCGTTTGGCGTCTTCGCCTGCTGCAACAGTCCGGTGTTGATGAAAATCCGCTGCCCGCCCGCCACGAAGGCGTTGATGCGGTGGTCGTTGATCAGATGCACCCGCACCGAGCGCGGATTGAGCCCCGCCGCGCGGAAGATGGGCGTGGTGTAGATGCGCATGAGCTGCTCGATCTCCGCGTCGCGGATCAGCCGCAGCCCGCCGCGCGCCAGGGCCGCCTGCGGCCACGACGCAACAAGCAGCGCGGCGGCGCAGATCACGGAAAGAAGGGGAGTAAAGCGCCTGTGTATCCCGGGAGTCATGAAATCTTCCAAATCAGCCTGATGAGCCTGCCGTCAGTTCCGCCCGCCCCCTGATAGCATCTCCCGCCCTTCTTTTGGCGGAAAATGCGCCTCTTTCATGGCGGCGAGACTGGCGCGGAGCGGACGAGTTTGCTAACCCGGCTGCATGAGCACCGGATCACATCCTTCCGCGCGCGCCGGCAAGGCCGCGCCCTTCATCGTCATGGATGTCCTGCGCGAGGCCGGGGAGATGGCCGCCGCCGGGGCGGACGTCATCCACATGGAAGTGGGCCAGCCCTTCGGCCCGGCGCCGCGCAAGGCGCTGGAGGCCGCCCGCGCCGCTCTTGAAACCGATGATCTGGGCTATACCCAGGCCAAGGGCATCCGCCCCCTGCGCGAGCGCATCGCCCGGCTCTATGACGAGCTTTATGGCGTCAGCGTTGATCCGGAGCGCGTTTTCGTCACCACAGGCTCCTCCGGGGCTTTCGTCATCGCCTTCCTGACCGCCTTTGACGCCGGGGCGAAGGTAGGGCTGGCCAATCCCGGCTATCCGGCCTACCGCAACATTTTCCACGGCCAGAACATCGAGCCGGTGCTGCTCGACGCGGGCCCCGCCGCCGGATGGACGCCGGACGCCGCACAGGTTGAAGCCCTCGCCAAAGGCGGAAATCTGGACGGCCTGCTCATCGCCTCGCCGGCCAATCCCACCGGCGCCATGATGGAGCCCGCCCAAATGCGCGCCCTCATGGCGGCGGTTCAGGACAATGGCGGCTGGTTCATCTCCGACGAGATCTACCACCGCCTGACCTATGAAAAACGGGAGCATTCGGCGCTGGAATATTCCGCTGACGCCATCGTCATCAATTCCTTCAGCAAGTATTATTGCATGACCGGCTGGCGCGTCGGCTGGATGATCCTGCCCGAGCGCCTGGTGCGCCCGGCGGAGGTGCTCACCCAGAACATGTTCATCAATGCCCCGGCCATCTCCCAGCACGCCGCCCTGGCGGCGCTGGACGCCACGGACGAACTGGAGGAGCGCAAGGCCGTCTATGCGCGAAACCGCGCCTTTCTGCTGGACGCCCTGCCGGCCATCGGGCTGGACCGCCTCGGCCCCGCCGACGGCGCGTTTTACATCTATTGCGATGTCTCGCGCCTGACGGACGACAGTTTCGATTTCGCCCGCCGCATCCTGCATGAAACGCAGGTGGCCGTCACGCCGGGCCTCGATTTCGACCCCCTCAACGGCCATCGTTTCCTGCGCTTTTCCTACGCCGGCGGCTTCGACGCCATGCGCCGCGCCGTGGACAGGCTGGACTCCTGGCTGAAACGGCGGGGCTGAGCGGGGCAGGGGGCAAGGGCGGATGTAACTTAAAGTCTTCCACAAACAAAGAAGGCCTCCAGCGGTTGCACCGCGAGAGGCCTGACGACACTGGCCAGAAACTTGCTTTCGTTTCACTGGCCAGTGGCCCTTGGCAGGGTCTTAATGTGGATGCCGAAGCAGAGCCACCACACTTGAGAATATAATGATATTTATTGCTTTGGCCAGCCCCCTGATAGTCACAAGAATCGTCGTCTTCGCGAAGGCGCACCGCTGTCCAGGGAAAATTCTTCGCAATCTGATTCTTTGCTAAAGTACAGACGCTTGCCACATTCTGCCAAAGCTGGGGCTTGTTTTCCGGTCAGCACCAGATTCGTCATTCCCACGAAAGTGGGAATCCATGCGGCGTATAGGAGGTTTTGCGGAATTTCCATGGAAGTATCTGAAACTCCGCGCCTTTTTCCGAACCTTCCTAATACTCCGCGATTCGGCATAGGCTCCCGCTTTCGCGGGAGTGACGTTGTTGAGAACGCTTCTTGGACAGCAGTGCGCCTTCACGGGAACGACGGGGTGGGTGATTCATCGTTCCGGTCTTTGGGTGGTATGATAGCGGCAAGCCCGTCCTCCTGAAGTCCTAGGTGACCGCCTATTCCGCCGCCCTGGGCGCGCTCTTGCGGCGCGGGGCGGAGCGGCGGTTGCGCCCGCCGCGGCGTGAACGCTGGCTGCGTCCCCGTCCGCCACGGCTCCTGCGCGGGCGTTTCTTGACCACCAGCACGGTATCGCCCATGTCCACGACCCTAAATGGCGAGCCCTTGTAGCCGCGCGCCGGGCGCGAGCGGCGCGCCGGACGGGCGGCCTGTTCGTCCTGGCTCTTGCGCGCCCGCACGATCATCACCATGTCGCCCATGTCAACGATGCGATAGGGCGAGAAGCGGCCCTGCGAATCCGTCGGGTCGTTGCCCTGCATCAGGGCGTTCATCTTCGCCTGCGCCCGCTCGCGCGCCCGCCGGCCGCCGCGCCGTCCGCGCCGCCGGCGCTTCTTGCGCTTCGGCGCCTCGGCGGAGCCGCCGCCGGCGGCATCGCCCGCCGCCGCCTCTTCCGTCTGTGCGCCGGTCTCTTCGGGCTCCGCTTCCGGCTCCGCTGCCGCCGTCTGGCGCAGGGCGGTGTCCATGCGCACCGCGCCCTTCGGGGCGTTGCGCTTGCGCGGCGCCTTTTGCGCCCCTTGCGAGATCTCGAAGGCCGCGGGCGCGATTTCGCGGTCGGGCTCGATATAGACCGAAACCCCGTTCATCTGCTCCAGCGCCATCAGGTGATCGCGCTTCTCGTTGAGAATGTAGAAGGCCACGTCGGTATTGCAGCGCACGGTCAGGGCGGGGCGCTTGTTGTTCGTCAGCGCCTCCTCGATGCCGCGCAGCACCGACAGCGCCGAGGACGACACCGAGCGGATGATGCCTGTGCCGAAGCAGTGCGGGCAGGGCCGCGTGGCGTTCTCCAGCATGCCCTGGCGCAGCCGCTGGCGCGACATCTCCAGCAGGCCGAAATGCGAAATCCGCCCCACCTGGATGCGCGCCCTGTCGCCCTTCAGCGCCTCCTTCAGGCGGCGCTCCACGGCCCGGTTGTTCTTCTTCTCCTCCATGTCGATGAAGTCGATGACGATCAGCCCGGCCAGATCGCGCAGCCGCAGCTGGCGGGCGATTTCCGTGGCCGCCTCCAGATTGGTCTTCAGCGCCGTGTCCTCGATGGAATGCTCGCGCGTCGACTTGCCGGAGTTGATGTCGATGGAGACAAGCGCCTCGGTCTGGTTGAGCACCAGATAGCCGCCAGAGGGCAGCGTGACATTGGGCGAGAACAGCCCGTCGAGCTGCGCGTCCACCTTGTAGCGGGCGAAAAGCGGAATCTGCTCCTTGTAATGCTTCACGTTGCGCGCGTGCGAGGGCATCATCATCTTCATGAAGGCCCTGGCCTCCTTGTGCGCCGCCTCGCCCTCGACGAGAATTTCCTCCACGTCCTTGGCGTAGAGATCGCGGATGGCGCGCTTGATGAGATTGCCTTCCTCGTAAACCAGCGCCGGGGCGGTGGACTTCAGCGTCAGATCGCGGATGTTCTCCCACAGGCGCATCAGGTAATCGAAGTCGCGCCGGATTTCCGCCTTGGTGCGCTGCGCCCCCGCCGTGCGGATGATCAGGCCCATGCCCTCCGGCACCTGGATTTCCTGGGCGATCTTCTTCAGCCGCTTTCTGTCCTTGGCGTCGGTGATCTTGCGCGAGATGCCGCCGCCGCGCGCCGTGTTGGGCATCAGCACGCAATAGCGCCCGGCCAGCGACAGATAGGTGGTCAGCGCCGCGCCCTTGTTGCCGCGCTCCTCCTTGACCACCTGCACGAGGATCACCTGGCGGCGCTTGATGACCTCCTGAATCTTGTATTGCCTGCGCCTGTTGCGCGGCTTGCGCCGGGGCACCTCCTCCAGCGCGTCTTCCGCGCCGACGGCGTCCACGTCCTCTTCGCCGTTCTCATCGCCGCCGCCCTCGGCCTCGCCGGCCTCTTCGGCCTCCGCGCTCTGGGCGTCTTCTTCCTCCTCCTCGCGCAGCAGGGCTTCGCGGTCGGCCACCGGGATCTGGTAGTAGTCGGGGTGGATTTCGCTGAAGGCGAGAAACCCGTGCCGGTTGCCGCCGTAATCCACGAAGGCCGCCTGAAGCGAAGGCTCCACGCGGGTGACCTTCGCCAGGTAGATATTGCCCTTCAGCTGTTTGCGCTGAGCGGATTCGTAGTCAAATTCTTCGATCTTGCTGTCGCGCACGACGACCACGCGGGTCTCCTCCGGGTGGGAGGCGTCGATCAGCATCTTCTTGGTTTTTTCTGTCTTGTTCGTGGCCATGATGGCAGATTCCTGAACGCCGCCACCGCGCGCGCGTCACCCTGCCGCCCTCCGGGAAGAGGTGGCGGCGTTCAGGAA
>JALUFY010000444.1 GCA_027051995.1 Hyphomicrobiales bacterium | reverse complement strand
CGCTTGTCGTTCTTCGCGTCGCGGCCCTGCGGTGTGCTCCAGCCCTTCTTCCGCACCAGGGCGGAAGGAATGTATCGACGGCGGATGGAGCAGGTCACGGCGGCCATGCCGCGCTTTCCGCGCCTTGTTGTGACAAGAGTATAACCACACAACAGAAGACTGAACAAGCATAAAATACGCCCTAACAGAAAGGAATCGCATTGGATATCCGACATGGACAATCGGCATTACCTGCGAACGGATGTGACGGACTTGCCTGAATGGACACGATCCGGAAAATGATCTAGGTTTCCAAGGTTATGGAAAAGGGAGGGCAGCCATGACGCCAGGGGAAAGACGCGAACAGATCGTTTCCATCGTCCGCCAGCGCGGCCGCGCCGCGGTGGATGATCTGGCCGCCGCCTTCAAGGTCTCCCCGGAGACCATCCGCCGCGATCTCACCGTGCTGGCCAGGCTGGGCAAGGTGCAGAAGTTCCACGGCGGCGCGACCCTGCCGCTGGCCACCGGTGAGGGCCCCTTCCGCGCCCGCATGAGCGAAAACGCCGCCCAGAAGGCGCGCATCGCAAGGAAGGCCGCATCCCTGATCTCGCCCGGCGAGACGGTTTTCATCGATACCGGCTCCACCACCGTCTATTTCGCCGAGGAGCTGGCCGGGATTTCCGGGCTGACGGTGGTCACCAACTCCGCCGAGGTGGCCCGCGTCATGGACAGCGCCGGAAACGGCGCGCGCGTCTATCTGCTCGGCGGCGAATACAACAGAAGCAACCGCCAGACGCTGGGGCCCATGGTCATCGAGCAGATCAGGCAGTTCCGCGCCCATCACGCCGTGCTGACGCTGGGCGCGCTGGATGTCCGCTCCGGCGTCATGGATTTCAACAACGCCGAGGCCCAGATCGCCCGCGCCATGATCGGCCAGGCCGAGCAGGTGACCATTCTCTGCGTCAGCGCCAAGTTCGGGCGCATCGCCTCCTTCGAGGTCTGCCCTCTGAGCCGCGTGGACGCCCTTGTCAGCGACGCCACCCCGCAAGGCGGTCTGAAAGCCGCCCTGCGCGAGGCCGGCGCGGAAATCCATGTCGCGGATTGAAAACATGGCCAACGCACCGTTGTGCTTGCCGTTCGGCGGGAGAAAGAAAAGGTGCGGATATGCCTTACAAATAATACCATCTCACACGTCGTTCCCGCGAAGGCGGGAACCCAAGTGTGAATCTCCGAATGCCGTAGACAACAAGGCCGAATCTCCTGTTGTGCGTCTTCATTCCAGCCGCTTTTGTTCATGCCAGCCGGGATTCACACTTGGATCTCCGCCTTCGCGGAGATGACGATTCCTCCAATTGCCGGAGAAAGAGCCGCCATTTTCAGTATTTTCGTCAAACGGCTCGTTGAAGACGATTTTTCTTTCGCCACCGGACATGAAAACACCCCCGCAAGCCTGCGCTCGCGGGGGCGTTCTGGTCAGGGAAGGGAGGTTGTATCACCACACGCGCACCCGGCGGCAGTGGCGGCGTCCGCGCACCGTGCGCCAGACATAGCGGCCGCGATAGGGATTCCACACGCGGATGCGGCGGTGGCTGCGCCAGCAGCGGACGCGGTAGCGCGGGCCATAGTAGTAGGCGGGCGCGGGGGCGTAATAGCCGCCGTAGTAGCCGGGGCCGTAATAGCCGGGCAGGCCGATGCCGAACCCCAGATGCACGATGGTCTTGGCGGCGGCCTGCTGCGGAGCGGCGGTCATCCCGGCGGTGACGAGCGCGGCGGCGGCGGCGGTGGCGATGGCGAACTTGCGGAACATGGCGTTTCTCCTTCTGGCTTCACTGGTTTGCGGTTTTTTGTCCGGGGGTGTTTTTCCCTCGTTGTGCGCTCAATATGCTTGGGGCCGTCTGAACCCTTCCTGAGCCGCCCGTTCAGGTGATGTTCAATTAAATTGACGTAACGTTGCGCGGCTGGATCGGCGCCCTTTGGCATGGATATTGCTCGCTTTGCGGGCATGAATATTCAGCGCCAAACCGGGACACATCCCATGCCCGCCATGCACGCCGCCGCCCGTGTGGACGGACAGATCATCACGCTTTCCGCGATGGACGAGGCCCTGGCGGCCATCGTCACGGACGCCGCCGCCGGTCTGCCCTTCGCCGTCTTCACGCTCAATCTCGATCATCTGGTCAAGCGCCGCCAGAACGCCGCCTTCCGCGAGGCCTACGCCCGCGCCCGCCATGTCACCGCCGACGGCTGGCCGGTGGTCTGGCTGGCCCGGCGCAGGGGCGCGGTCTTGAGCCGCGTCACCGGCGCGGACATGCTCCGCCCCCTGTGCGAGATCGCCGCCGTCATGGAGCTGCCCGTGGCCTTCGTCGGTTCCACGCCGCAGGCCCTGCGCCAGGCAACCGCGCGCCTGACGCGCGATTATCCGGGCCTGAAGGTGGCCGCGCGCATCTCGCCGCCCTTCGGCTTCGATCCCTCCGGCCCCGCCGCCGCCGGGCTGGTGGAGGACATCCGCAAGTCCGGCGCGAAGCTGTGTTTCCTGGCCCTTGGCGCGCCCAAGCAGGAGCTCTTCGCAGACCGCGCCGTGGCCGCGGGCGTGCCCTGCGGTTTTCTATGCATCGGCGCGGCGGTGGATTTCGTCGCCGGAACGCAAAGACGCGCCCCCCTCTGGACGCAAAAGGCCGGGCTGGAATGGGCCTGGCGTCTGGCCATGAACCCGCGCCGTCTGGCCATGCGCTACGCCAGATCGGCCGGCGTCTTCGCCCGTCTCGCCTGGGAGCAGGCGCGGGGCGCGGAAAGCGCGATGGGAGAGAACAGATGAGTAAGCGCCGTCTGATGATCATCCACCCCATGGATCCGCGCGGCGGCAAGGTGGGCGGCATAGAAACCCATGTCCGCCTGCTGCTGGAGCGCTGCCCGGAAGACTTCTCCGTCTGCCTCGTCGGCGTGGACGGCAACGGCGATCTGCAACCGGGCAGGCCCGTGCGCCTGACATCCGGCGGACACGAATATGACTTCCTGCCCGTCCTGCATTATCCCGAAGAAAAGATGCACGAGGCGGCTACATCCATCCGCGATTCGCTCACCTTCCGCTTTCTGCTCGCCATGCTGCGCCACATCCTGGCCATCCGCCGTCTGGCCGGCAGGGGGCCGGTGTCGGCGGATGTGCAGCGCTTCGAGTTTTCCATCATCCCGCGCCTGGCCGGTGTGCCCCTGCTTCAGCAGATTCACGGCGAGGGCAAAAAGGGCGAGAAGATGGACAGCCTGATCTCGAAACACTGGGGCATCTACGAGGCCGGCGAGAAAATGGCCATGCAGCTGGCCGCCCGCGCCATTTGCGTAACCCCCGCGCGCGTCGAGCAGATGGCCAGGAAATACCCCCGCCACGCCCACAAGCTGGAATTCATGAGCGTCTCGGTGGATACCGGCGTCTTCCGCCCCGCGCCCTTCGATACCTCGGACGGCAAGCTGAAGATCGTTTTCGCCGGCCGTTTCGACGCCTTCAAGGATCCGCCCCTGATGTTCTCCACCCTGGCCAGGCTCAGGGACATGCTGAACGGCCAGCTGGAATTTCACTATATCGGCAGGAGCGCCACGGACCGCTTCCCGGAATTCGGCGCGATTGAAGACATCACCATCTTCCACGGCTTTCAGGATCGCCGGGGCGTGGCGCGCATCCTGCGCCAGGTTCATGCGGGTATCCTCACCTCCTATTTCGAGGGCCTGCCGTGCTACATGATGGAGGTGCTGGCCTCCGGCCGCCCGCTGGGCGTCATCCGCCTGCCGCAGTTCCAGATCACCCTGCCGGACTACGCCCCGCTCATGGTGGAGGGCGTCTCCGGCTTCATGGAGGAGCGCGACGAGGACGACCGCGAGGGCACCGCCCGCCGCATGGCGCGGGGCTTCGCGCAACTCTGGCGGGACATCCAGTCCGGCCAGTATGATCCCCGCCGCATCGCCGGACGCGCCCGGCCCTATTCCATTGACGTGCAATTGCCGCGCCTCTTCGAGCGCCACCGCCAGATTCAGGATGGCGCGAAACTGCCCGAAGGCAATGTCATCACCCAAATGCGCGAAAGCGGCGCGCTGTAATCATGCGCGGCGGGGCAGGGAGCAGATCAGCTTCTCCCAGGCGTCCACGCCTCTTGAGGCGGAAAAATCCAGCGCCCGCGCCTGACGAAGGCCCGCATCGCCCGCATCGCCCGGATCGGCGAGCCGCGCATCCAGCGCCCGCGCCATGGCGGCGGCGTCCGTGACCGGCGTCAGCGTCCCCAGCCGTTCGTCACCGCGCAGGATTTCGCGCGGGCCCGGCGTGTCCGTGCTGACCACGGGCAATCCGGCGGCCAGGGCCTCCACCACCACGTTGCCGAAGGATTCGGTGCGCGAGGGCAGGGCCAGCGCCTTCGCCCGCCTCAGCCACGGCCAGACATCCGCCCGCCATCCGGCGAAGGTCACCCGCGCGGCGATGCCCAGATGCTCCGCCAGCTCTTCAAGCGCCGCCTGGCGCGGCCCTTCTCCAATCAGCGCCAGACGGGCCTCCGGCGTGCGCATTTGCGCAAAGGCCTTCAGCAGCAGCCCGTGCCCCTTTTCGCCGGACAGCCGCCCGATGGCCAGCACCAGCGGCTTGCGTTCGCGCAAGTCCGAGGCGTCCGGCAGCGGATCGGGAAGGGAGACGGGGTTGTAAATGCAAAGGGTGCGCGCCGCATCCGCCCCCCATTGCAGCACGAGCGCCTCGCGCAAGGCGTCCGACACGGCCACGACAGCCGCCGCGCGGCGCGAAATCCATGGCAGCAGCTTCCATGTCAGATGCGTCAGCCTGCCGGTGCGCCATTCCTCGAAGCCGTGGAAGGCGTGAACAAGCGCGATATCCATGCCCCGCGCCGCCAGCGTCAGCTTCAAGGGGGCAGCGGCGATGGCCGAAAGCGCCACATGCGGGCGGAATTCCCCAAGCAGCCCGCGCAAGGCCCGCGTTTGCGCAAAATGCCCGCCGCCCAGCACCGTCAGCGGCGCGGACGCGGGCAGATCCGGCCCGTTCCGCGCCGTCGCGTCCACGGCGAAACGCACCTCATGCCCGCGTCCCGCCAGCTCCCGCGCCAGCAGCGCCCAGACGCGCTCGGCCCCGCCGTCCGTCAGGGCCGGGCAGTAGAAAAGAATGCGTTTTCCGTTTCCTTGCGCGCTCATGGAGGGATTCTTAGCTTTTAGCTGTTAATTTTCCGCTTCATGAGCGATGCGAAGACCATATGCCTCAGGCTCGATCCGTCCCGCCTGTTGCGCTGGCATGTCTGGCTGGCACAGGAGCTGCGCGCCATCGAAGGCGTGGAGCTGTGCATTCAGCCGCGCAAAACGCCCCCCTGGCCGCCCGCCGCGCGCGCCCTTCTGGCGCTGGAAAAGACCCTCTATGGCGGAAGCCACGCCTGTGACGCCATGCCGCCCGGAGCCCTGCCGCCCGCGCCGCGCCATGATTGCGGGGATTGCCATGCCATCGTTTCGCTGGTGGAGACGGACGAGGGGGACGAGGGCGTCATCGCGCCGCTCTATGACCGCGCGACATGGGAATACGCCGCACTGGCCGCCATTCTGGAGGGGCGCGCGCCCATGCTCGATATCAGTGTGGAAGGCCGCGTCATACCCGCCGGCCTGCCCGCCGTGGAAAACCCGGACGTGGCCGCGCGCGCCCTTGACAACATCATGGCCCGCGTGATCGAAGCCCTTGTCCTGGCTGTGCGGCGCAAGCTGCATGGCGGCCCCTCCTGCCCGCGCCCGCCCATGCCGGAGCATGAACCGGCCAGGGCCCCATCCGCCGCCCGCGCGGCGCGTTTCGTCTTTTCCGCGCTCGCCGCCCGGGCCACCGCCCGTATCGCCCGGCTGGCCGGGACAGGTGCGAAAACCTGGATGACCGGCTGGCGGCTCACCAGACCGGGGCAGGGCCTGCGCGAAACCTTCCATTTCGATGAGAACGCCTACGCCATTCTGCCCGATGACGGAAAACGCTTCTTCGCCGATCCCTTCGCATTCGTCCATGAAGGCCGCCGCTTCGTCTTCGTCGAGGAATATCCCTTCGCCACCGGCAAGGGCGTCATTTCCGTCTTCGAGGTGGATGAAAGTGGCCGCGCTTCGGCCCCGCGCGTGGTGCTGGAGGAGGATGTGCACCTGTCCTATCCGCACATCTTCGCTCACGGCGGGGACATCTGGATGATCCCCGAATCGGAAGCCGCCAGCCGGGTGGCGCTCTATCGCTGCGTGGAGTTCCCGCATCATTGGGAGCGCGCGCAAATCCTGCTGGATGACGTGTCCGCTTCCGACGCCACGCTCTGGCGTGATGGCGGAAACTGGTGGATGTTCGCCGCCCTGCGCCCCCCCTTCGCCTCCAGCTGGGACAGCCTCGGCCTCTTCTCCGCCGGTGATCTGTCCGGCCCCTGGCGGCCGCATCCGTCCAGTCCCGTGCTGCTGGACGCCCGCGCGGCCCGCCCGGCCGGGGCGCTTTTCGAAAGAGACGGCGCGCTCTACCGCCCCGCTCAGGATTGCGCGGGCGGCTATGGCGCGGGCCTGTCCCTGTGCCGCGTGGAAAGGCTGGATGAGGCCTGCTTCTTGCAGGAGACGGTCAGGAATTTCCGCCCCCGTCTCAGGGCGGGATTCCACACCCTGAACGCCGCCGGCGGGCTGGAAGTTGTGGATTTCTTCGGCTGACGATTCATCATGGCCGCAAGGAGGAATTGTTTCCCCGCTCCGGCTCGTGTAAAACAGCGCTGAATGGAGCGCGGGACAACGAAAAGAGCAAGACAACAGCCATGACCAAGATCCTGCTGGCCGAGGATGACAACGATTTGCGTATCTTTCTGCGCAAGGCGCTGGAGCGCGCCGGGCATGAAGTCATCGACTTCGCCGAGGGCCTGAGCGCCTGGGAGGCGCTGCAAAGGGAGAGCGCCGATCTGCTGCTCACCGATATCGTCATGCCGGAGATGGACGGCATAGAACTGGCCCGCAAGGCGGCGGAGAAATATCCCGCGATGAAGATCATGTTCATCACCGGTTTCGCCGCCGT
>JALUFY010000443.1 GCA_027051995.1 Hyphomicrobiales bacterium | reverse complement strand
TTTCAGCACGATGCCCGCGGCCAGCGCCATGAGCGCCAGCAATATAAGCACGCCGAGCACGATGACCACCGTCTTGAGCAGCCGCACCTGGCGCGGATCGGGCGCGGGCAATTCTTGCGCTTTCCCTTTCGCCTCTCGTGCTTTATCGTCGCGCCCGGTCATGATGGAAACCTCTGAAAAAATCACTTTTGAAGCCCGGCCGGAGGAGGCGGGGCAGCGCCTCGACCGTCTGCTGGCCGCGCGCGCGCCGCATGTCTCCCGCGCCCGCTTTCAGTCTCTCATCGCAGAAGGCCGCGTGAGCGTCAACGGCAGGCCGGTGAGCAAGGCCAGGCTGAAGGTGCGCGCGGGCGACGAGATCACAGCCGGTCTGCCCCCGCCGCAAGAGGCGAAACCCGCGCCACAGGACATCCCCCTCACGGTGGTCTTCGAGGATGATCACCTCATCGTCGTGGACAAGCCCGCCGGCATGGTGGTGCATCCCGCCCCCGGCCATGCCTCGGGCACCCTGGTCAACGCCCTGCTGCATCATTGCGCGGGCTCACTGTCCGGCATCGGCGGAGTCAGGCGGCCGGGCATCGTCCACCGGCTGGATCGCGATACATCCGGCCTCATGGTCGCGGCCAAGACGGACGCCGCCCATGCGGGGCTGGCGGAGCAGTTCGCCGCCCACGGGCGCGACGGCAGGCTGGAGCGCGCCTATCTGGCCCTCGTCTGGGGCCGCCCGCCGCGCCACAAGGGCACCATCGCCGAGCGTCTGGCGCGCTCCAGCGCCAACCGGCAGAAAATCGCCGTGGTGCGCGGCGAGGCCGGGCGCGAGGCCATCACCCATTATGCGCTCATCCGCTCCTTTCCGTCCGCCTCTGAGCGCCCCGTGGCTTCGCTGGTGGAATGCCGCCTGGAGACGGGCCGCACCCATCAGATCCGCGTCCACATGGCCCACATGGGCTGCCCCGTGCTGGGCGACGAGACCTATGGCGCGGGCTTCAAATCCTCCATCCGCCGCCTTGCCCCGCCCGCCAGGGAGGCGCTGGAGAAGCTGGGGCGGCAGGCCCTGCACGCCGCCGTTCTCGGTTTCGAGCATCCCGTCACGGGCGAAAAACTGCGCTTTGAGACCCCCCCGCCGGATAACATGCGGGCGCTGCTGGAGGCATTTGAAGATTGAGCGGGCGGCGGGGTAAACATTGCGGACATCCTTGAAATCCCGTTTTCACCGCCCAGATAGATACGCCAGGCTCAGGACTCATAAATAACGTGGATGCCAGCGGCGTTTTCGCAAAATAGCGCCGGGACTTTCTTTCGCAGGCAATACCTTGTGGCATTGGCAAGAAAGAAAGGCCGGCGATATGCAGCGAAAACACCGCCCGAAGGGGCTGGCGCAAAAACCGCTGAATCAACAATAACCCTTTGCCTTCTCATTGTTTTTGCGCCAGTCTGGCGCCGCGTGATTTATGGGGCCTGAGCCTAATGCTTTTTCGCGCCGCCGGTGCTATGCTGTCCGCAGCGCGGCGCTCATGCCTTTTCGACCAGCCATCGGGATATTTCATGACAACCGGGAAAAAGACGGACGCGGAAAAGGAACGCAAGACCGTGGCCGAAAAGGCCCGCGAAAAGGCCAAAATCATGAGCGCGCGCACAGCCGAGGGCGCGAAACTGCCCACGCCGCGCGTCACCGGCCAGACCCTGCCCGTGCCCGCGGGCGAGGGCGGACTTTCGGCCTATCTGCGGAAAATCCGCGAATTCCCCGTTCTCTCGGCGGATGAGGAGTTCATGCTGGCCAAGCGCTGGAAGGAGCACGCCGACCGACAGGCCGCCCACAAGCTGGTCACATCACACCTGCGGCTGGTGGCCAAGATCGCCATGGGCTATCGCGGCTATGGCCTGCCCATCGGCGAGGTCATCTCGGAGGGCAACGTCGGCCTCATGCAGGCGGTCAAGCGATTCGAGCCCGACAAGGGCTTCCGTCTGGCCACCTACGCCATGTGGTGGATCAAGGCGGCCATTCAGGAATACATCCTGCGCTCCTGGTCGCTGGTCAAGATGGGCACCACCGCCAGCCAGAAAAAACTGTTCTTCAACCTGCGCAAGATCAAGGGCCAGATCAAGGCGCTGGATGACGGCGACCTGAAGCCGGAGCAGGTCAGGCAGATCGCCGGGCGGCTGGGCGTGCCGGAGGCCGATGTCATCTCCATGAACCGCCGCCTGGCGGGCGACGCCTCGCTCAACGCGCCGCTGCGCTCCGATGGCGAGCAGGGCGGCGAATGGCAGGACTGGCTGGTGGACGAGGAGGAAAGCCAGGAAGAGAAACTGGCGGAGAAACAGGAGCACGAGCTGCGCATGAAAATGCTCCATGACGCCATGGAGCAGCTCAACGAGCGCGAAAGGCGCATCTTCGAGGCCCGCCGCCTGAAGGAGCCGCCGCTGACCCTGGAAGATCTCTCGAAGGAATTCGGCGTCTCGCGCGAGCGCATCCGCCAGATCGAGGTGCGGGCCTTCGAGAAGGTGCAAAAGGCCATGCGCGCCGCCGTCGGCTGACGCCGCCCCTTCCCCGGATATTCGCATTTACGCAAATTTCATTACTCTCATGCAAAGTGAGTGAAACAATGCTTGGCGTGTGGGGCGCCGCGAACCGCAAGAGCGGGCGGACATGCAGGTTTCCGCCCTGGCGGAAAGGGAAAGGCAGGGGCTGTTGGAGCGGCAGGAATTCATCACCGGCAGAAGACAGATCGCATGGCCGCTCATGGCCGCCATTTTCGGCGTCATGTTCTTTTTCGGATCGGACGCCGCAGACAACAGCGTGAGATACTTTCTGCGGCAGAACGCCCTCTCCCGGATGCAGGACTGGGCGCATCACATCGCCAGCGACTACGCGCGCCGCAACAGCATGGAGTCCGGCGAAGCCAGAAAAGGCTGGCTGAAGCGGCATCTCATGGCAGAAGCCCGCCACTACAACGTGACGAGCTTTGTCGTTACCGCCGCCAACGGAGAAAGAATCGCCGCCACCCTGCCCGCTGAAAAATCCGCCAGGGTCATGAACGCGAAGAACGAATCCGCCAGTGCCGTGCGCCTGGCCAATCCCGCAGCCGCCCCGGCGCCGGCAAAAAAACCGGCCAGCACCCAGACGGTGACAGTCGCCATTCCCAACGCGCGCGGCAAGATCATCGGCCATCTGCGCGCCACGCTGGATCAGGGAGATCTCTATGGCGATCTTTCCGGATCCATCCAGAACATGATCTACATGGCGCTGGCCGCCATCGCCTTGACCATCTCCCTGGCATGGTTCGCCTATCATCAGATCCGCTCGGACGCCAACCGCAGGATTTCGCGTCTGTCTGGCGAGGACGCCCTCACCGGCCTGCTCAACCGCCAGAGCTTCCGCCGCCGCTTCGGCGGGTTTCTCGACAGCGCGCGCGCCAGCGGGCACATGCTGGTCTACATGCATATTGATCTGGACAATTTCGCCAAGGTCACCAGCACATTCGGCTATAACGCAGCCGATGAGGTGCTGCGCGAAACGGCCCGCAGACTCGCAGCCATCGCCGGGGATGGAGCGATCGTCTGCCGCCTGGACGGCGACGAATTCGCCTACGCCGCGCGCATCAGCAGCGCCGCCCACGCGCTGCGCCTGGGCGAGGACATCCAGAAGGCCCTGAGAAAACCCGTCTTCTGGCAGGACCGCTGCATCAACCCCTCCGCCTCCATCGGGGCGGTCACCTTCCCCCATGACGGTGCGGCCGCCGCGCGCCTGGAGCGCCGCGCCGCCATGGTCTGCTGGGCGGCCAGTAACGCCGGTGGCGACCGCCTGCGCTTCTATGATCCCGGCATAGAGGAAAAACACCGCCGCAATCATCAGCTGGAGTCGCTGGTGGAAGAGGCCGTGAAAACCAATGGCTTCGAGATGCATTTCCAGCCGCTCGTCAAGCTCTTCAGCGGCGCGCTTTATGGCTTCGAGGCCCTCATCCGCATGCCCGATTCGAAAGGCGGTCTGGTCAGACCGGATGAGTTCATCCAGATGGCCGAACGGCTGAATCTGATGGAGGACCTCGGCGCTTTCGCCCTGCGCGAGGGCTGCCGGGCCGCCGCGCAATGGCCGGATCACCTGCGCATCGCCGTCAACCTTTCACCATCGCAGTTCCAGTCGGGCAATCTCGTCGGCATGATCCGCGAAATCCTCGCCGAAACCGGCCTGGCGCCCGAGCGTCTGGAAGCCGAGGTGACCGAGAACCTGATGCTCGACGATTCGCCCTTCATCATGGAGCAGCTGAAGGCGCTCAAGGACATGGGCGTCAACATCGTGCTGGACGATTTCGGCACCGGCTATTCGTCGCTCAATTATCTGTGGCGCTTCCCCTTCGACAAGCTGAAGATCGACCGCTCCTTCGTCTCCGCCATGAAGGACTCCGCCCAGGCCCGCTCCATCCTGCGCGCCATGCTGCTCATGGCCCGCGCCCTGAACATCCCGGTCACGGCGGAGGGCATCGAAACGGAAGAACAGGCCGCCTGGCTGCGCAAGCTGCGCTGCGCCACCGGCCAGGGCTACCTCTTCGGCAAGCCCGTCCCCGCCACGGAGCTGGCCGCCATGGTTCTTGATGACTGGCGCAAACACAACGGCCCCGCCGCCTCCGCCAATCAGGACAGGCGGGAAAAGCGCCGCGCCTGATCCCCGCATCCCGCCTTTTCAGCGGATGACGCCCTTGCGCAGCAGTTCCGGCAGCAGACGGATGGAAGCGATCAGCGGATGGCGGCGCTGAAAGTCCGTCAGCTCCACCTTCACGCCCGAATGCCGCTCCACCTTCCAGGCCAGATACTCCGCCCCGCCGGTGAAGGTAAAGGCCGCCTTGGCCAGACGGAGCGCCGACCAGCCCTTGCCCGCCAGCTGGCGCCACCGCCAGTTCGCGCCCCGGCCCCGCCCGGCTTCTCCGGCAACGAAATCCGCCCCCAGAACGGCCGCCGCCGTCTGCTCGCACCATTGCGCGTTGCGCTCCACGATCATCGCCGCGCGGTCCGCCGTCTCCACGCGCAGCTCGCTGCCATAGGTGGCGATGAGCCCCTTGCGCCAGATTTCGCGCCAGCTGTCCCCCGGCGCGGAGACGGAGAGCCCGGCGGCGATCATGGTTTTCACCGCCCGCGCCAGCGCCGCCAGCACCTCTTCCCGCGCCGCTTCGTCACGCGCCCAGACAATGCGGCACGGCTGGGAAAAACGCGCCCAGAAATAGGGATTGGACACATCCGCTTCCATCCAGCGGGCGAATTGCGCAAGCGGCAGGCAGGCGTATTTCGCCCGCCAGGTTTGCTCCTCGAACGCCGCCTCCAGATAATAGACATTGGGCGGCGCGATACGGCACCCGAGGCGCGAGAGCGGATTGGCGCTCACCGCCCTGAAGTCTTGCGTCAGCACATAGAGATCGACCAGGCTCTCGCGCGTGTCCACGCCGCGCAGCGTCGAGCCATAGGCGAGCACCGCGCGCACGCCGCCCCCCGCCGTATGGCGCGCCCGCGCGGCCTCCGCCAATGCCGCGATCTCGCCGGGCACGGGTCTGGCCGTTTCTTTGGCCGCCAGTTCCCGCAATGTGTCATCAGCCGCAGGCATCGCCGTTACCCCAGCAGATAGGTAAAATCCGCTCCGCGCGAGACGCGCAGGGGCGCGCTTTCGGGCGGATCGAACGGTTCGCCATCCAGCACGAAGCCGCTTTGCGTCTCCACTTCGAATGCCTCCAAGCACAGGCTCGTCATGCCAGCCGGCATCTTGCGCCCCTCGCCGCCATAGAGCACGAAGGGCAGCCAGCGCGGCAGAAACGGCGGCGGATAGCCGAACAGGGACAACCGCACATCGCCGCCGCGCCCGCCCCAGAAGGGCCGCGCCCCGAGCACCAGCTTCTCCAGCGTCGTCGCCAGAATGGCCAGCTGATCGCCGCGCGCGAGGATGTCTCCGCCGTGGCGCACGGTCATCGGAAAGGGCCGGTCAAAGCGGCTTTCGTCATCCGCCCGGGCGCGGCCTCCGAACAGCGCCTTGCCCGCCGCCTTGGCGAAGGTGGCAAGCGCCGCCTTCTGCCCGCGCACGCCCTTTGCGTTATAGGCGCTCTGGCAATAGAGCGTCGCCGCCGCGATGGCTCCGCCGCCCAGGAACATCCCGTGGCGCGCCTTGCCATCCGCCGGGTTGGCGATGCGCAGCGTCGGCCGCCTGGCCCGTTTCGCCATCTGCCCGCGCCAGCCGCGAAACTGGATATAGTCGCGCTGCATGCGCAGGGATTTGCTTCTGAAACCCAGATCGGCCGCCGTCATGTTCGTCGTGCCATGCGGCAGAAGGCAAAGGGCGGGCATTTGCGCAAAGCGCCCGTCCTCGGCGATGCGCGTCTGGATTTCCTGCACCGTGCCATCGCCGGAGGAGATGAAAAGCGCCTCGATGCCTGACTTCGCGAAGCGCTCCAGCGCCGGGAACAGCTGCTCGAAGCGCTCCAGCACCTCCACGTCCGCATCCCTGCTCCCCTCCAGCATGCGCGCCAGGGCAAGGCCCTTTTCATTGCGCCCGCCCGCCGCCGGATTGATGATGACGCCCGCGCTCATGCCTGATCGTCCCTCGTCATCCATGAGGACAACCGCCCCTCGCGGCGCTTCTCGGCGAAGGCCATGATGATCTGCACGCCGTGCAGCACAAGGCAGATGCCCGTCCACCAGGCGACGGCGAGAAAGCCCAGATCGGGCCGCTCCACGAGCGCCAGCACCGTGAGAATGACCAGGTTCGGATTGCGCCGCGCCGTGATCTCGCGGAAGAAGGTGTCGATGCGCCGCCAGATGTGGATTTCCAGCCCCAGCCACTTGATGGCCACGCCCTCCATCACCCTTTGCAGCACATAGCCGATGAGGATCACCCACATGGCCGTCCACCAGGTCCGCCAGGGCATGTCGAACCCGGCCCTGGCCAGTCCCAGCCCCCAGGCGGCATACCAGAAGGGCGGATGGATCAGGTCGATGCCGTGATCGAAAACATCGCCCCAGAAGCTGGTCTTCAGAGTCGTGCGCGCCAGCTTGC
>JALUFY010000442.1 GCA_027051995.1 Hyphomicrobiales bacterium | reverse complement strand
GGCCGACGCCATCATGCTGAGCGCCGAATCGGCGGCCGGCAAATGGCCGGAGGAGGCCGTGGCGATGATGGACCGCATCGCCCAGAACGTGGAGAGCGATCCCAATTACCGGGGCATCATCCAGGGCCAGCTGGAAACCTGCCCGGAGCCGACGACGGCGGACGCCATCTCCGCCGCGACGCGCTCCATTTCCTCGACGCTGAACGTGGGCTGCATCGTCAGCTATACCTCCTCGGGCTCCACGGGCCTGCGCATTTCGCGCGAGCGGCCGGAGGCGCCCATCATCGCGCTGTCCCCGATCATCGCCACGGCGCGCAGACTGTCGCTGGTGTGGGGGCTGCATTGCGTGCTGACGGGCGATCCGAAGGATCTCGACGACATGGTGGACCGCGCCTGCCGCATCGCCCATTCGGAGGGCTTCGCCGATATCGGCGAGCGGGTGCTGATCACCTGCGGCGTGCCGCTGGGCACCTCCGGGGTGACCAACATGCTGCGCATCGCCGATGTGACACCGGAGATGAGCCGCGAGATCACCGAAGAGACTTCGCCGCGCCTGCTCTGAACAGCCTTGGCGCGGGCAGGCGCAAGGCCAGAAGAAGGGCAATAAGCACCAGATAGATCAGCGGCCTCGCGGTCAGCGTCTTGCCTATCAGCACGAAATGCATCCCGCCCAGCAGGGCGGCGGCGTAGGCCAGCCGGTGCAGGGTGCGCCAGCGCGGCCCCAGGCGGCGGATGGAGAAGGCGTTGGAGGTGAGCGCCAGCGGCAGCATGAGGACGAAGGCCGTCATGCCAATGGTGATGAAGGGCCTTTTGGCGATGTCGCGCAGGGCCTGATCCCACAGCCCCGCCATGTCGAGAAACAGCCAGGCGGCGAGATGCGCGGCGATATAGGTGAAGGCCAGCAGACCGAATGCGCGGCGAAAGCGCAGCAGGTTCAGTCCGGCGAGGCGGCGCAAGGGTGTGACCATGAGCGAGAGAATAAGCAGTTGCAGCCCCTTTTCGCCCAGCGCCAGCTCCAGGGCGCGGATGGGATCGGCCCCCAGCGCGCCGTTCAAGCCCCGCCAGAAGACCCACAGGCCGGGCGCGAGGCCAGCGATCCAGACCAGCCAGACCGGAACGCGGCGCAGGATTGCGTTGAGACGCCGGATCATCAGTAGAATTTCCGCAAGTCCATGCCTTCATAGAGCCCGGCCACGTCATCGGCGTAGCCGTTGAACAGGCGTGTTCTCTTGCGCCGGGAGAAGAAACCGCCGCCAAGCCTGCGCTCGGTGGCCTGCGACCAGCGCGGGTGGCTCACCTTCGGGTTGACATTGGCGTAGAAGCCGTATTCCTCCGGCACGAGCTCGTTCCATGTGGTCCTGGGCTGGTGTTCCGTCAGGGTGATCCGCACCACCGACTTGATGGACTTGAAACCGTATTTCCACGGCACGACGAGGCGCAGGGGCGCGCCGCTCTGTTTCGGCAGGGGCTTGCCATACATGCCGGTGGCCATCAGGGTGAGCGGATGCATGGCCTCGTCCAGCCGCAGGCCCTCGCGATAGGGCCAGTCCACGCGGGAGGATTTCTGGCCGGGCATTTCGGAGGGGCGGTAGAGCGTCTCGAAGGCAACGTATTTCGCCCGCGATTTCACCCCGGCCCATTCAAGAAGGTCAGCCAGCATGAAGCCGCGCCAGGGAACGACCATCGACCAGGCCTCCACGCAGCGGAAGCGGTATATGCGCTCCTCGACGCGCATGGCCTTGAGAATGTCCTCAAGGGGATAATCGCCGGGGCGCTCCACCAGGCCGCCGATTTGCACGCTCCAGGGTTTCACCGTCAGCTTTCCGGCGCGCTCCGAGGGGGTGCTCTTGCCCGCGCCGAATTCGATGAAGTTGTTGTAGGTGGC
>JALUFY010000441.1 GCA_027051995.1 Hyphomicrobiales bacterium | reverse complement strand
TTCCAGCACCTCTCCGGCCAGACGGCCGAAGAGAATGTCGGTTTCCTTCATGCCCCTGTGGCGCGCCCGCCACAGGATGGCCCGCTTGCGCAGGGCCAGGGGCTTGTCTATGGATGGCATGGCCTGTCTCCGTTTGCATGATGCGGGCCGCGATTTCTTCTCACACAAGGGCGCGCTCATGTCCATCGCCATTCTCGCCTACGGTTCGCTGATCTGGGATGAGGAAAACCTGGCGGAACACATCACCGGCGGCTGGGCGCGCGGCGAAGGCCCGATGCTGCCGGTGGAGTTCTCGCGCGTCTCGCCGAAGCGCAAGCGGGCGCTGGTGCTGGTGGTGGACGAGGCCGCGCCCGCGCCTGTGCCTACATCGGTGACCACGAGCCGCAGGGAGAGCATTCATGAGGCGGCGCATGATCTGGCGCGCCGCGAGCGTGCGCCAATCGAGGCCATAGGCGTGGCCGAAAGGGGCGGCGGACGGGCGCGCAACTGCCCGGCCGGTATCGGGCACATCGTCAATAGCTGGCTTGAAGCGCAGGAGACATACCGCGCCGCTGTGTGGACGAACCTGCCGGGCAATTTCCCACAGGTGGCCGGTGAGGATTTCACCCACGAGGCGGGCCTGCGCTGGCTTAAGGGACTGGGGCCGGAAAGCCTCGCGGAAGCCTGGCGCTACATCACCTGCGCGCCGGAGGAAACCGATACGCCCTTCCGCCGCTTTCTGGCGCGCGATGACTGGTGGCGCGGGCTGGCGCGGCGCTACCGGCCTTGAACGGGAACCGCCGTCAGCCCTGAGGCACGAATTCGCTGCCCGGCCAGCTTGGCGTGGAGATGGGTTCGCCCAGATTGGCGGCGATGAGCCGCTCGCGCACGTCCAGAAGACGGTTGACCAGCGCCGGTTCGATCTTGTGATAGGCGATAGGGTTGTTGATGCGCCGCACGACGATGCCCAGCAGCTCGGTGATGGCGTTGCCCACCGAGTTCTGCGAGATGGTGACCACCAGCTTGCCCTCGTCGTTGCGATAGAGCAGCTGCTTGTAGGCCGGCCGCCAGCGGATGGAATTGGCGAACTGCGGATCCTGAATCACCCGCTCGCGCAGGTCGCGGGCGACGCGGACGAACTTGTTCGAGCCCAGCAGAATGTCGCGCACCGCGTTGGGGAAGTTGGCCAGGCGCGGCTCGGCCTCCTCGCCGGTGGAGACGAGATTGAAGAAGGTGCGGTAGAAATCCAGAAAGCGCAGCAGAATCTGCTCGTATTCATACCAGAAGTATTTGTCGAACAACCGTTCCGGGCCGTCATCCAGCACCCAGCTCGGCAGGCCCTGCGGATAGCCGGTAACGGCGATGGAGGCCTCCCCGTCCCGGGCGGGCCGGAGGATTTGCAGATCGAGCCCCTCGAAGAACTCCATGTAGACATCCGCCAGATGGCGCAGAAAGAGGGTGTTGTGGCCCGAATCGGTGAGATTGACGTTGTTCGGATCGGCCGGTTCGGCCTCCTTCAGCGTCTTGACGGGGAAGACGATGAAATGGTTGTGGATCATGCGGATGGAGGGCACGCCGGGCTTGTTGAGCGGCCATGTGGCGTCCAGCGATGCCTCGCCGCACAGCAAGACATGCTTTTTGGGGTCTGGATATGTCTCCAGCATGTATTGCACGATGATGGCCGTCATGTGCTCCCAAACGCGGCGCGCCTGCCGCTCCATCTGGTCGCGGCGCACGGGGCGGCCCAGCGGATCGAGAATCTTGCGTGATGTATCCAGAATAATGGAAGTATCGAATTCGGTGGAGTGGCCGATGAGCTTGCGATACATCAGCAGGTTTTCCGGCGTGCGGAACAGGCCGTTTTCCTCCGCCAGGTTCTTCAGGTTGGCGGGCGAATTGAAGAATTCCACCGGGCTCA
>JALUFY010000440.1 GCA_027051995.1 Hyphomicrobiales bacterium | reverse complement strand
AGGCTGATCGTCTTCACCGGCCTGTCGCGCGGCAGCTCCACGGAGACGTTTTTCAGATTGTGCTCGCGCGCGCCGCGCACGCTGATGGTTTTTCTTGGATCGGACATGCGGATGTGCTAGATCAAAAAGTGAACATTTGCAAAGGCAAAATGCCGGGGAGCATGCCTTGATTGCAAACATGCGATGATGCAAGTGTGCGGCCGGTGCTGGGGGAGAGGCCGGGAACGCCATGATGCGGCGGCAGGAAACACATGGGAGACAATGAATGAGCGGGCAGCCGGGCTATGTAATCGCGGGGGATGCGCAACTGTATCTGGATGATTGCCTTCATATTCTCAGAAGCATGGATGATGACAGCGTGGATCTTGTATTCACCTCGCCGCCATATGCGGATCAGCGCAAAAGCACCTATGGCGGTATCCATCCGGATGAATACGTTGAATGGTTTTTGCCCATAACGGAGCAATTATTTCGCGTATTGAAGCCTACGGGAACATTTTGTCTCAACATCAAGGAAAAGGTAGTCAATGGCGAGCGCAGCACCTATGTGCTGGAGCTGATATTGGAGATGCGCCGTCAGGGATGGCGCTGGACGGAAGAGTTCATCTGGCACAAGAAGAACTGTTACCCGGGCAAATGGCCCAATCGTTTCCGTGATGCCTGGGAGCGAATCCTGCAATTCAACAAGCAGAAAAAATTCAAAATGAATCAGGAAGAGGTCATGGTGCCCATGGGGGACTGGGCCAAGTCCCGGTTGCGCAAATTGAGCGACAATGACCGCAGGCGCATGGATTCATCAGTCGGCAGTGGCTTCGGGAAAAATATCGCCAACTGGCTGGAGCGCGACAAGGCATATCCGACCAATGTGCTGCATCTCGCCACCGAATGCGCAAACAAGGGGCATAGCGCCGCTTTTCCGCGCGATCTTCCCGATTGGTTCGTCCGGCTGTTTACGGATGAGGGTGATCTCGTGCTTGATCCCTTCGCCGGCAGCGGCACGACGCTGGAAGTGGCGTTGTCGAGAAACAGGCGCGTTATCGGAATCGAGATCAATGAGGACTATTTTCATCTGATGGCGCAAAATGTGCGGAGCGTCACGGCGGAGACCGTATTGTTATGAGCATTGAACAATTCGCTGCTGCATGGATTTCGGAACATATCGGAGAATTTCAGGAGGAGAAACGCCTGAAAAAGCTGCGGGAATTACGTCTTGGCGATCTTACGAGGCGCAAGAATCCCTATCTTTTTCGCGTCAAGGGCATGGAAACCGGAGAACAGATCATCCGGTCTTTTCTGGATGCCGCCCTGTCTTCCAGCGAAGAAACGACTTTTGGCGACTGGATGGAAAAACTGGCCATAGCTGTCGCACAGGAAGCATATGGAGGCCAGAAATCCACGGCGGAAGGCATTGATCTAGAGCTGGAGAAAGAAGGCCGCCGCTATCTCGTCAGCATCAAATCCGGCCCGAACTGGGGCAATTCAAGTCAGATCAACAGGATGGTCCATAATTTCAACAGGGCCATGCGAACATTGCGCACAAGTGGTCACACTGGGCATGTGGAATTCATCAATGGCTGCATCTATGGCAGGGATGCGCGCCCATACAAGGAAAAAGGGTATTACAAGTATTGTGGGAGAGTCTTCTGGGAGTTCATAAGCGGCAGTGATACCATCTACAAGGATATAATTGACCCGCTTGGACAGGAGGCCGAGCGATGGAATGAATTGTTCAATGAAGAATATGCGCAAAAAGTGAATGTGCTGACGCGTGATTTTCTCGTCCGGTTCTGCACCGGGGAAGGCCGGGTACAGTGGGATAGGCTTCTCGAACATGTTTCTGGTTGAATGGAAGGTGTCAGATATATGAGAAACTTCAAGTTTGGCGGCGGTATAATAATTTTCCTGCTGACTCTTACCGGTATCTTCGGCTATTTCGGACAAAGTTTGCATGCCGAAAGGGTTACGCCCGCAAGCCAGGCGCAGATCACCCTGTCCTTCGCTCCGGTGGTGAAAAAGGTCCGCCCGGCGGTGGTCAATGTCTATGCCAAGAAAATCGTGCGCGCGCGCCGCCGCATGCCCCTGCTGTTCGATGATCCCTTCTTCCGCCAGTTCTTCGGCGATGGCCTCTCGCTTGGCCGGCCGCGCGAGCGGGTGCGCAATTCGCTGGGCTCTGGCGTGCTGATCTCGGCCAGCGGCTTCATCGTCACCAACAATCACGTCATCCGCGACGCCGACGACATCCGCGTGGTGCTCTCCGACCGGCGCGAGTTCAAGGCCAGACTGATCCTGCGCGACGAGCGCACCGATCTGGCGCTGCTCAAGATCAAGGCGGACGGGCCGCTGCCCTATCTGCAAATCGGGGATTCGGACAGCCTGCAGGTGGGCGACATCGTGCTGGCCATCGGCAATCCCTTTGGCGTCGGCCAGACGGTCACCCAGGGCATCGTCTCGGCGCTGGCGCGCACCGGCGTGGGCAAATCCAACTACCAGTTCTTCATCCAGACGGACGCGGCCATCAATCCGGGCAATTCCGGCGGCGCGCTGGTGGACATGAAAGGCCGGCTCGTCGGCATCAACACCATGATCTTCTCGCGCTCCGGCGGCTCCAACGGCATCGGCTTCGCCATTCCCTCGAACATGGTCAAGACGCTCATCGTCAACGCCCGCTCCGGCGGCAAGGTGGTGCGCCCCTGGGCGGGGGTCTATCTGCAGGCCGTCACCAGCGACATCGCCGAGAGCCTGGGGATGAAGCGGCCCTTCGGCGCGCTGGTGGTCAAGCTGCACAAGCTCAGCCCGCTGAAAAAGGCCGGGTTGAAGCGCGGCGACGTGATTATCGCCATCGACGGCAAGCCCATCGGCGATGTGCGCGAATTCGGCTACCGCTTCTCCGGCCAGCCCGTCGGCAGGGCGGCCAGGCTCGTCATCCTGCGCAAGGGCCGCCGGATTGACCTTGCCGCGCCGCGCGCCGCGCCGCCGGAGATTCCGCCGCGCGAGGAGACCACCATCTCCGGGCGCAATCTCTTCGCCGGGCTGAAGGTGGCCAATCTCTCGCCCGCCGTCATCGACGAGCTGGGCCTGCGCGATCCGGCGCGCACCGGGGTGGTCATCACGAAGGTGCTGGGCGGGCCCGCGGCGCGCGCGGGCTTCCGCCGGGGCGACATCATTCTGGAGGTCAACGGCGACAAGGTGCACACGGTGCGCGAGCTGAAGGCCCTGCTGGCCGGCGGCGCGCGCATCTGGGAGACGGCCATAGACCGGCGCGGCCGCGTCCTGCGCCTGCAAAGATAGGCGGGCGGCATGGCGGACAAGGCGGGCAGGGCCGGTCTCTTCGCGCCGGATGACGGCGCGGACGGGGCGGAGAGAGAGGCGGATGCGGGCAAGCGCCCGCTGGCCGATGTGTTGCGCCCGCGGACACTGGACGAGGTGGCCGGACAGGAGCATCTGACCGGCCCCGGCGGGCCGCTTTCCCGCATGGCCGGGAGCGGGCGCGTCTCCTCGCTCATCCTGTGGGGGCCGCCGGGCACCGGCAAGACCACCATCGCGCGCCTGCTGGCGGCGCTCACCGATGATTACTTCGAGCAGATCTCCGCCATCTTCTCCGGCGTCGCCGATCTGAAAAAGGTCTTCGCCGCCGCCCGGGCGCGCCGCGAGACGGGGCGGGGCACCATTCTGTTCGTCGATGAAATCCACCGCTTCAACCGCGCCCAGCTGGACAGCTTCCTGCCCGTCGTGGAGGACGGAACCATCACCCTGATCGGCGCGACCACGGAGAACCCTTCCTTCGAGCTCAACGCCGCGCTGCTGTCGCGCTGCCAGACGCTCACCCTGAAGCGGCTGGACGAGGCGGCCCTGCGCAAGCTGGCGGAGCGGGCCGAGGCCCATGCAGGCCGGCCCCTGCCGCTGACGGATGAGGCCTTCGCCGCCCTGGTGCGGCTGGCCGATGGCGACGGGCGCTATTTTCTCAATCTCGTGGAGGAGGTCTTCGCCGCCACGGAGGAGGATGCCGCGCCGCTGGACGTGGAGGGGCTCTCAGAGATCGCGCGGCGGCGCCTGCCGGTCTATGACAAGAGCCGTGACGGGCATTACAACCTCATCTCCGCCCTGCACAAGTCGGTGCGCGGCTCCGATCCGGACGCGGCGCTCTACTGGCTGGCGCGCATGCTGAGCGCCGGAGAGGACCCGCTCTATCTGGCCCGCCGCCTGATCCGCATGGCGAGCGAGGACATCGGCCTGGCCGATCCGGACGCGCTTTCCGTGGCCGTGGCGGCGCGCGAGGCCTTCCGCCAGCTTGGCTCCCCGGAGGGCGAACTGGCGCTGGCCGAGGCGGCCGTCTATCTGGCCACCGCGCCGAAGTCCAACGCCGTCTATACCGCCTGGAAGGCGGCGTTGCGGGCGGCCAGGAAGACCGGCTCGCTGATGCCGCCGAAGATCATTCTCAACGCGCCGACGAAGCTGATGAAGGAGAACGAATACGGCGCGGGCTATCTCTACGACCACGACCAGCCCGGCGCCTTCTCCGGCCAGGACTACTTCCCGCCGGAACTGGGCCGCAAACGCTTCTACCGCCCGCCCGAACGCGGCTTCGAACGCGACATCAACAAACGGCTGGCGTGGTGGGAGAAGCTGCGCGCGCAGCGGAAGAAGGAGCGGGGGGAGTAAACGAACGCGGGCAATCCCGCTTTTATCCGCCTCCCCCTGGCAGGGGGAGGCCGGCGCGAAGTGCCGCAGGCGCGAAGCGCCGGGAGGGGGTCGGGCCGCAAGCTCATGAGCCCGCCGCTCAGATGCGTTTCACCTCGCCGCCTTCGTCGAGGAGGGCGCAGAACTTCAGGCCGTGGATGAAGATGGCCCAGGAAAGGTGTATCCACAAAAGGAAAAACATCACCGCCGCAACGGAGCCGTAGATGGTGGCGTAGGTGCGGTTGTGAGCCACGTAGATGACGAACAGCCACTTGGACAGCGACCAGACGGCGGCGGCGATGAAGGCGCTCGCCGCCGCCGCCGCCGGGGCGATGGGGCGGTTCGGCGTGATCTGATAGAGCAGATAGAAGATGGCCCAGATGAGCAGAAAGGGGATGACGCCGCCCAGCCAGCCCCGGACATGCCAGCCCCATGAGGCGAACAAATCGCCCAGCGCGGCGTTCAGCCAGTAGGCCGCCGCCGCCAGCGCCGGCAGGATCAGCGCCAGCGGCCCGTAGGCGCGCAGCATGGAGAGCGCCCCGCGCCGGTGTGTCCGGCAGATGTCGTTGACGATATAGTCATAGGTGCGCGCGAAGAGGACGGCGGCGAAGAGCACATAGACCGCGCCGATCCAGCCCAGCTGTCCGGCGTTGGCGATATAGCCGTCGATGGCCCCCATGATGCGCGCCGGATCGGAGATGGGCAGGTTGTCCGTCATCAGCCGCTCAACGGCGGCGCGCAGCCGCGCGAAGACGGGCAGGCTGGTGAAAATGGCGATCATGATGGCCATGAAGGGCACGATGGCGAACAGCGTGCTCCAGCTCAGAGAGGCGGCGTAATGCTCCAGCCGGGCGTCGAACAGATCGCGGACGAAATCGCGCAGGAACACCCAGTATTCCCGCATCAGCCGCTTCATCCGCCTCTTTCGCGCCCGCGCCCTCATGCAGCGCAGGATACACCATCAGGGTGATTGCGCGAAAGCCTTTGCCTGATGCACGCAATGCGCAGCCCACTCCTTGTGCCTTTCCAGCATATTTGACGCAAAGGCGCATGGCGGATTACCCCGCAGGCTGGAGAAAAGCGGGAGAGGGATTCCTTTGAGACCTGGAGAAACCATGAGCGCACGGGCGCGGCAACGCGCGCCGGGCCGGGCGGCGGGAACGGACTTGACGGTGGAGAGAGAGAATGCGGCTCCCATGCGGCGAGGAATGCAATTTCGGTTCGCCAGAGGACATAAAGCGGGGTTATTCCATTGCCTGCGCCCAGTTGACCAGAAGCTCCTGTATGCGTTCCTTGTAGGCTTCGGTCAGGCAGGGGACATTCGCGCCGCAGGCGGCGCGGCGGTTCAGGAAGGCGCGCGCATCATTCTTCAACTGGCCTTGCAGGCCCATGGCGTTGCCGTAGCGCCGCGTATAGCGCCGCAGGCCGTGGTAGAACATGGCCATTATGCTGTCCAGCTCCGACAGCTGCGGCGTCTGGCAGATGGCGATTTCGTCCGGCGTGCGGGCGCGGCGGCAATCGAAACTGGCCGCCCGCGCGGCACTTGCAGCCTGCGCCGCCATCAGCAGCCCCAGGAAAAGCGGAACAGTCAATCTCTTGCGCATGATGGCTCTCCCCCTGCATTTCGTCCGGCAATCAAGGAGCCGCCCTCCCGCCGGGCCATTATGCGCCAAAGTCATGCCGCGTGCAAATGGTCTTTGCGCCACTGAGCGAAGCGGAATTCGCAATTCCGCTCCCTTGTTCACGCCTGCATGCGCCGCATCCCCCGCTCCCCCGCGCTGGTCATCCAGTGCCACAATCTCACGCGCCCGCCGCCCTGAATTGCCGGGGCCGATAATCCCGTTCATGCCCTGCCCCCTCAAGCGGGCCGCGCCGAGCCGGTGTAGTGATAGCTGATGAACTTCGGCCTTGGCATGGCGTAGAAACGCTCGCATGTCTCAATGGCGAATCCCGCCTGCTTCAGCAGCGCCTCGATGTCGCGGTTCAGGTGGCAGCCGCCCGCCAGCGGCCGCCAGATGCGGTTCGCCGCGTCCTGAAAGCGCGCCACCCGGGGCTCGTGCGAGCGCCCGTGCTCGCAGAACAGAAGCCGCCCGGAGGGCTTCAGCACGCGGCGGAACTCGGCCAGCGCCGCCGCCACGTCCGGAATGGAGCAGCCGGTATAGGTGAGCAGCACGGTATCCACCGAA
The DNA here is from genome assembly GCA_027051995.1 of Hyphomicrobiales bacterium. Lineage (GTDB taxonomy): Bacteria > Pseudomonadota > Alphaproteobacteria > Rhizobiales > Aestuariivirgaceae > Thermopetrobacter. The sequence goes on along the minus strand of JALUFY010000440.1, from coordinate 250 downwards.
TTGTCCTCCAGCGGCAGGCTCTCCGCCGATTGCGCCAGAAACTCCACCGGCACGCGCGCCTCCCCTGCGCGGCGACGCGCCAGCCTGAGAAGATTCTCCTGCGGATCGACGCCGATGACCTGCCTCACCGCGCCCGGATCATAATGCGCCAGATTGAGCCCCGACCCGATGCCCGGCTCCAGCACCACCCCTTCGGCGAAGGACATGACCTTGCGGCGGTTCTCGCTGATCATGGGCAGCGAACAGACGA
>JALUFY010000439.1 GCA_027051995.1 Hyphomicrobiales bacterium | reverse complement strand
GGGGGCAAGGGGCATGAACAGGCGCGATTTCTTCAGGAAAATCCTCGGTTCCGCAGCGGGGGGCGCCGCGGCCTTGGGGGGCGTTTCCGCTCCGGCCCGGGCGCGCGGCAATCTGAAGCTGCCGCCAAAGGCCATGGGGCTGTTGTATGACTCCACCCTCTGCGTGGGCTGCAAGCTGTGCGTGGTGGCGTGCAAGATCGCCAATGGCAAGCCGGTGAGCACCGTGCCGGGCAAGGCCTATCTCGATCCGACGAAGGAGCTGAACCCGGACGCGCTCAACGTCATCCAGATGTATACGAACGGCACGCCGCGCATGAAGGATCGCGAAAAGGACGGCTTCGCCTTCTTCAAGCATTCGTGCATGCATTGCGTCGATCCCTCCTGTGTTTCGGCCTGCCCGGTGCAGGCGCTGCAGAAGGATCCGGAGCATGGCGTCGTCACATGGTCGCGCGAGGCCTGCATCGGCTGCCGCTATTGCGTCATGGCCTGCGCCTTCCGCATTCCGAAGTTCCGTTACACATCCGCCTTCGATCCCGACATCAACAAGTGCCAGCTGTGCAATCACCTGTGGGCGAAGGGCGGATACAGCGCCTGCGCGGAGGCCTGCCCTACCGGGGCCACCCTCTATGGCCCGGTGGTCAAGCTGCGCGAGGAGGCGCGCCGGCGCATGGCCCTGAAGCCGGGCGAGAAGCACTCCATGCCGCGCGGCCACATCGAAAGGAACAAGAAGACGCGCAAATACCGCATCGCCAAATACGTCGATCACATCTATGGCGAAACCGAAGGCGGCGGCACGCAGATGCTGATGCTCAGCGGCGTGCCCTTTCACAAGCTGGGCCTGCCCATTCTGAAGGAGCGCTCCTGGGCCTCGGTTTCGGAGACGGTGCAGCACACGCTTTATTCGTGGCTGGTCATGCCGGCCATCGCCCTGGGCGGGCTGATGGCCATTACCTGGCGCACGGCGCGCGTCAGCCGGGACGAGAACGAAGGGGAGGACAAGGCATGAGCAGGGAAACATACGCTCCCCTCGGCGGCCGGCTGGTGACGCCGGTCACCGTCACCCTGGCGCTTCTGGCCATTACCGGCTTTTTCTTTCTCGCCGAACGCTTCCTTTATGGCATGGGCGCGGTGAGCAACCTCAACAACGGCTACGCCTGGGGCGTGTGGATCGTTTTCGACGTGCTCATCGGCACCGGCTTCGCCTGCGGCGGATACGCCATGGCTCTGCTTGTCTATGTGTTCAACAAACACGAGTTTCACCCGCTGCTGCGCCCGGCCCTTACGGCCAGCCTGATGGGCTATGCGCTGGGTGGCTTCGCCGTCATCGTCGATCTGGGCCGCTGGTGGCATTTCTGGCATCTGATGTGGCCGGGATACGCCCATGTGGATTCGGTGATGTTCGAGGTTGGCGTGTGCATCACGCTCTACATCATCGTCATGTTCATCGAGTTCTCCCCCATCCTGCTGGAGCGCCTTGGCCTGAACGGCCTGAAGGCCCGGATCAACAAGGTGATGTTCTTTTTCATCGCCCTGGGCGTTCTTCTGCCCAGCATGCACCAGTCCTCGCTCGGCTCCATGCTGATCGTCATGGGCGATCAGGTCGATCCCGTCTATCAGACCGTCATGCTGCCGCTGCTCTATGTGCTCTCGGCCCTGTGCATGGGGCTGGCCATCGTCATGTTCGAGGCCACCATTTCGGCGGAGGGTTTTCATCTGCCACGCGAGACGCGCATTCTGGGCAAGGCCGGGCATGTGCTGGCCTGGGTGATCGTGGCCTTTCTGATCGTCCGCTTCGGCGATCTGTTCTATCGCGGCGTCTTCATGCGGGCAATGGAGCCCCGGCTGGTCAGCTACATGTTCTGGATCGAGACGGCATTGTTCGTGCTGGCCGCATGGATGATGTC
>JALUFY010000438.1 GCA_027051995.1 Hyphomicrobiales bacterium | reverse complement strand
GTCGATGGCGTCGATGGTGATGAGGCCAGCGTCCTGATCGATGTCCAGCACCTTGACGGTGGCCAGGGCTATGGGGTTTGGCCGCACCGGCGAGCGCAGGGAGAAGACGCCGCGCGGGCCGCGCATGGAGCGGGGGCGCTGGATGATGATGTGGCGCGCCGCCCTGTCCATCCAGTAGATGACGATGATGTGGGTGAACAGGGCCAGCGAATCCAGGCCGGGGCGGAAGGCGGCGTCCACCTCGATGGCGGCCGTCTGCCCCGCGTCACGCATCAGGCCGCGGGCGATGGAGATGTTGCGCGGGCAGTCCTCGCGGGTTTTCCAGGGGCTTCTCACGCGGCCGATGAACATCACGCGTGGGCCGCCGATGGCTTCCGCCGGGTCAAAGGGCAGGGTCACTTCGCCTTCGCGTTCGTCCGGGTGCCTTCTTGTCATCTCCGTTCCCCTCGCTTTGTTCCTGTTCCGGCCCATCATGGCGAGGCGGCGGGCAAAAGAAAAGGGCGCGATTGAAACACGCCCTCGTGCTTTTTCCATGCGGAAAGGTTTTCGTCCGCTTTCTAGCGGTTCAGCGCCGCCACCAGGGCGTTCACGTCGCCGTTCTTCTTTTTCAGATATTTGTAGAAGATGCCGCGCTGCAGGAAGGAGAGGGAAAAGCCCAGCACCTTGACATCGGTGATGCGCCAGGACTTGCGCCGCCGGGTGAGCCGCCAGACGACGGTGTAGGTGGATCCCGAGGCCAGCCAGACCTTGGTGTTGACCAGAAGATCCTTGCCGTCCTTGCGCGGCGTCTGGTCTATGGCCGTCTTGACGATGCGGTATTTGCGGCTCTGACTGGCGAAATAGCGGGCCATGAAAGTGCGCACGCCGCGATAGTAGAGCGGGCGCCTGGAGCGCGGCAGGGCACCCTTGTAGCGGCCAAGGGCGTAATCGGCGATGGCGGGCACGTCGGCGCGGCGCGCCAGCACTTGGGCGAAGCTTTTCGTCGTTCCGCGCTGCTGGGCGCGCAACAGATCCGAGGCCGCCTTCTGCATGTAGCGCACCGCCGGATGCACTCTCGTGGAGGCCCTGGCGCTGGCTGCGCTGGCGGCGGGGACCAGCAGCGGCGCAGCCAGCAGCGCGCCCGCCAAGGCCATGACGCAGATGCGTCTGTCGGGATATTTTCCGGACACGGTTGTCATGTCTCCGTCTTCAGGTTGGGGGCAGGGGAGCATTCCGGGCCATATAAACCAGCATACCTTTCGTTTACCTTAATGGGCGGTAAATGAAAAAGATGGCGGTCAGGAGGCGTTTTTGCGCAGCCAAGCCAGCAATGCGCCGAAATCGCCGCCGTTGCGGTTGAGGATCGAGACGAACTTGTCGCGCATGCGCAGGGACAGCCAGATTCCCTGAATGTTGACATCGCCGACGCGATACCTGCCGCCGCCGCCGTCATATACGCGCCACTTGACGGGGGATGTCTTGCCATTGGCGTAAACGATGCGGGAGGAGACGGTGATCCATTTGCCGCGTTTGATTGTCTTGCCGATCTTCACGTCCCGCCCGGCCAGATCCTTGCGGTAATAGACGAACAGCCCGGCGATGTAGTCCAGCACCAGGCGGTAGTATTCCGCCTGCATGGAGCGGGGCATCTTGCGCAGATACTTGCCCAGGGCGAAGCGGGCGATGGCGTGCATGTTGGCGCTTCTCGTCAGCAGCGTCACGAAGCGGCGCTTCAGCGCCGGGCCGCCGGAGGCGGAGCCGGCCAGTTTCATGACCTCCCGGGCCAGCGAGGCGACATAGGATTGCGGCGTGGCGGCCAGGGCGGAGGGCGCGGCCGCGGCGAGCGCGGCGAGGGCCAGACACGAGCGCAAAAAGGCCCTGCGGCCCGGCGCCGGGATGCCGGTGTTCCGGATCATGGTGCGTTGTTCTTCC
>JALUFY010000437.1 GCA_027051995.1 Hyphomicrobiales bacterium | reverse complement strand
GTCTGGTTTGAGCGAGCGCCGTATCGCCTGACGGGGCGCTCGCTCAAACCAGACAAACCGCAACCGGCCCGCCCCGAAAGGCGGGCCGTTTTTTTCTCACCAGCAGCGTTCGGGGAATGGTTTCAACATCGCCGCATCCCCAAAAGCAAAGACGCCCCGGAACATCCGTTCCGGAGCGCCTGTTTTTTCTTATGCGGCTGATCGCCCCTGAAAATGCTCAGGCGCGGTATTCCTTCAGCCGCGTCGTCCGCAGGCCCTGCATGCCATGCTTGTCGATGGAGCGCTGCCAGCTGAGATATTCCTCGACCGTCAGCGCATACCGCTCGCAGGCCGCTTCGAGCGACAGCAGCCCGCCGCGCACGGCGGCCACCACCTCCGCCTTGCGGCGGATCACCCACCGGCGCGTGCCGGGCGGGGGGAGATCGGCGATGGAAAGAGGACTGCCATCAGGGCCGATGACGAACTTTACGCTTGAACGCAACTGACCATTCATTTCGCGAATACACCTGACACTTGAACTCACACACACTGAACACTCCGCAACCATACCCTCCCGGCGCTTAAGAAAGGTCTAAATTACTGCAAACAATTTCTGAACCATCCCGCTTCTTGTGCGCCAAATCAGGACACCGGGCGGATTTTTCGCCCTTTCCGCCGCCGCCGCGATTGGCTACACAGCGGCCATGAGCATCTCCGCCGGTATTCTGGCGCGCACAAGGCGCGAAATGGGCCTGCCCGGGCGGGCGGCGGATCATCGCGTCATCGTGGCCATGTCCGGCGGCGTCGATTCCACCGTCACCGCCGGGCTGCTGAAGATGGCCGGTTTCGCCGTCACCGGCATCACCCTGCGGCTCTATGAAGACCCCGGCGAAGCGGCGGCCAAACGCGCCTGCTGCGCCGGGCGCGACATAACGGATGCCCGCGCCGCCGCCGCCATGCTCGGCATCCCCCATTACGTGCTGGACATGGAAGAGGGCTTCCGTGAAGGCGTCATCGAACCCTTCGCGGATTCCTACCTGCGTGGCGAGACGCCCGTCCCTTGCGTGGATTGCAACAGAACGGTGAAATTCTCCGCCCTGCTGGCCCGCGCCCGCGAGCTGGGGGCCTCCGCCCTCGTCACCGGCCATTACATCGCCTCGCGCCCGCTGGAGCGGGACGCGGCGCGCCGGGGCCTGTTCACCCCCGCCGACCTGACCCGCGACCAGAGCTATTTCCTCTATGCGACGACGCAGGCGCAGGCGGATTTCCTGCGTTTTCCCCTGGCCCCCTTCGGCAAGGACGAGGTGCGCGCCCTGGGCCGGGCCATGGGCATCGCCACGGCGGACAAGCCCGCCAGCCAGGATATCTGCTTCGTCCCCCCCGGTGGCTACCGCGATCTGCTCGCCCGCCTGCGCCCCGATGCCGCCCGCCCCGGCGAAATCATCCACACCGATGGCCGCGTTCTGGGAACCCACAACGGCATAGGCGGCTTCACCATCGGCCAGCGGCGCGGCCTGGGCGTCACCACCGGCGAGCCCCTTTATGTGGTGGCCATCGACGCCGCCAGCCACCGCGTCACCGTGGGCCCGCGCGAGGCCCTGGCGCGCCACGGGCTCATCCTGCGGGATGTCAACTGGCTGGGAGACGCGCCCATTCCGGAAGGAGAAGACAACGCTCTGCCCCTGCATGTGAAAATCCGCTCCACCCGCCCGGCGCGCCCCGCCCGCCTGTGGCGCGCGCAAGGCGGCCGGATCATGGTGCGGCTGGACAGGCCGGATTACGGCGTCTCCCCCGGCCAGGCCTGCGTCTTCTACGCCGCCCCCGGCTCCGGCGCGCGGCTGCTCGGCGGCGGCGTCATCAGCGCCACGAAATAGCCACACCGCCCGCGCAGAAGACCACGCGCGCGAAATGGCGTTGGCAGACACCGCCCGATCATGT
>JALUFY010000436.1:1572-1920 GCA_027051995.1 Hyphomicrobiales bacterium | reverse complement strand
CCAGGGGCGTCATCGCCATTTCCGGCATCGACACCCGCGCGCTGACCGCGCTGATCCGCGAAAAGGGCATGCCCAACGCCGTCATCGCCCATTCGCCCGATGGCGTCTTCGATCTCGATGCGCTGAAGGCGAAGGCCGCCGCCTGGGCGGGTATTACCGGGGCCGATCTGGCCGCCGAAGTCACCATCGATGCGCCCTATGAATGGAACGAGACCACTTGGCGCTGGCCGGAAGGCTTCGGCAAACGGGAAAACCCGCGCTTTCATGTGGTTGCGGTGGATTACGGCATCAAGCGCAACATCCTGCGCTGTCTGGCGGATGTTGGCTGCAAGGTTACGGTCGTTCCGG
>JALUFY010000436.1:0-1562 GCA_027051995.1 Hyphomicrobiales bacterium | reverse complement strand
GTTCCGGCGGGAACGGAGGCGGAGGACATCCTGGCGATGAATCCCGATGGCGTCTTTCTGGCCAACGGGCCGGGCGACCCGGCGGCCACCGGGCGCTACGCCGGGCCGCAGATCGAAAAGCTGGTGAAATCCGGCAAGCCGCTTTTCGGCATCTGCCTTGGCCATCAGATGCTGGCCATCGCCCTGGGCGGCAGAACAAGGAAGATGAAGCAGGGCCATCACGGGGCCAATCATCCGGTGAAGGACTTCACGACGAAAAAGGTGGAGATCACCTCCATGAACCACGGCTTCACCGTGGACGCCGCCAGCCTGCCCGAAGGCGTGGAGGAAACGCACCGCTCCCTGTTCGACGGCACCAACTGCGGCCTTGCGCTGAAGGACGCGCCGGTGTTCTCCGTCCAGCACCACCCGGAAGCCTCCCCCGGCCCGCGGGACAGCCACTACCTGTTCCGCCGCTTCGCCGAGGCCATGGCGAAGTAGCCATCCGCGCGCGGCGGCCTGTTTTCGGTTGCGTGAGCTGCGCCGGCGGCCGCGCGCATTCCTTCCCGCGATCATGAACGCAGAATGAACGCCCCATTCAGGGTGCGTTCCATCGTGGTCTGGCACAAGGGGGACAAGGACAGACACACAGCGTTCAGGGAAAGGCCGGAACAATGATCCGCAAGACTTTCATCACCGCCTTCGCCATCGCCGCCGCAGCCGCGGGGATGCTTTCGGTCTTCGCCGCGATGGGCAATCATGATCCGCTCGCGGCCAGCGAAATGAAGAACGTCACGGTCATCTACAAGACATCCGCCCAGCCATTCATCACATCTGCCGCGCCCGGCGTCTGCGTCATCGGCCAGTGCCAGGACATCTGATCCCCTGCAAGGAATTGAATGGCTGACCAGTTAACCGGAAGGATGGCGCAAGACGGGTATCCATCCGCCCCCTCTCGCACCCGCCGGGCGCCGCCTTCCGGTTATCATTCATCCTCCCCAGCCGGTAAGTCCCCTCTGCCGGACACCTTGGAGCCCCCGCCGCGCGCGGGGGCTTTTTTCTTCCTCAGGCGCGCGCCCGCAACGCATGATGGAATGCGATCGATAATCACCAGTTGCGCTATCGTGAATATGAACGCCAGATGAACGGCGCGTTCAGCAAACATTGCACCGGGGTTTCCTAGTATGCGCATGTCAGCCGGAACGGGCCGTAAGACCAGTGCGGCAGGCAGGCTCCGGACCCCATCCGCCCCCTCTCGCCCGGAGCAGGCAAGCCGCGAGGACATCCGGTCCGTTCCATGACGGAACGCAAGGCGAAGGCCCGTCATCTCCGGCGGGCCTTCGTTTGCGCGCCGGTGAAGGGGAAAGGCGGCTGTCATGAGCTGGCGGCGGGGGTGTTTCCAAATGGGAACGGGGATGGCGCGCGTGAATACCCGACGCCTTGGAAAATGCTGGATTTCAGGTAATTTTTTCGTATTTTCGCGCGGAAAATGCGTATTTGCAGGCATTTTTCGCCAAAATTTCCAAATCCGTTAACTGATTGGTAAGGATGTTTGCGTCAATATGGTTAACGTAATCCAGACA
>JALUFY010000435.1:1334-1923 GCA_027051995.1 Hyphomicrobiales bacterium | reverse complement strand
CTGATTATCTGGTGCGCCACTTCGATGCCCTGATCGTCAGGGGCATGATGCTGGATACGCACCCCGAATTGATCGCGGACTATTTCGGCAATTACCAGAAACTGGTCTATCTGGCCCAGTCCGATGACGAAGAGCTGACAAAAAAGGCCGAGGACGCGGCGCGCTTTCTCGGCCTGGCCTTCGAGCGCCGCCTCACCGGATTTGGCGATCTGGACATCGCGCTGAAGGTTCAGGATTCGCCCTGAGCCTTTCCGCCGAGGGCGTCCCTGAGCGCCCGGATGTGCTCCGGCCCGCCTCCGGCGTTGAGACAGATGATGCTTGCCCCCTGCCTGCGCCAGCGGCGCGCCTCTATGCCGATGTCATCAGGAGTAAGCGTTCCATCGCGCCAGTGCGGCAGGTCGCAATGGCCGTTCTTGACGCTCGCCCCCTGCGGCCCGGCCCAGGCCGCCCGGATGCGCATGAGCGCGTCGGAGATCATTTCGGGGTCTTCGTGGCTGATCAGACAGGCCTGCGCGCCTGCGTTCATCAGTTCCGAGACAATGTCCTCGATCTTCCAGCGGCATGAACCGATGCCCCGGATTTCCCCGTC
>JALUFY010000435.1:0-1324 GCA_027051995.1 Hyphomicrobiales bacterium | reverse complement strand
TCGCGTCAGCCCGCCCATGCGCTCCATGTAGATCAGATCGCACCCGGAGCCCGCCAGAACGGCGGCCTTGCGGCGGAAAAGCGCCTTCATCTCCGCATGCGGCAGATCGGGCACGATATCCGGATCGTGATGCGCGGGCCCCAGGGCGCTGAAACTGCCCGCCAGCGCCATGTCCGGCCGGGAGGCTTCTTCAAGCCCTTCGCGGGCCAGCCCGATGGCGCGCCTGTCGATCATCTCCATGTCGCCGAGGCTATCCAGCGCCGCCATCAGCAGCGGCGCGGTGGAGAATGTGTTGGCCAGCACCACGTCCGCTCCGGCGAGGGCGTAGTCCCGCGCGATGGCGCGCACCGCTTCAGGAGCCGCCAGATTGGCCGTCGCCGTCCACAGACGCGCATCAAGCGCCACGCCGCACCGCGTCAGCTCGCTGCCCCACGAACCGGCCGCAATGACCGGCTGGCCCAGCATCAGTTTGTCTTTCACGGAAATATACATGCGTGGAAGCATAACAACGTTTTGCCGCAAAACCAGATGCCGCAAGGGTGAGAAAGGTTATTTGATGATCACAAAAAAGAGAAGTTTGGGCGCGCGGCAATCAGGAATAGTAATTAATATCATCAAGGTTGTGTAATGCTGTGGAATCAAGCGGAAAGGAGCGCCTTTTTATTTCCCGCGGCCGCGCCGCCTGCGCCGTTTTCCGCCCCGGTGATTCTCTTTTTCCGCCTTTGGCAGCGCCACTTTCTTTTCCAGATTGGGGCAGGGGGCCGTCGCATGCGGGAAGGCCATGGCGGCGACGAAATGCTCCTGAAAGCGCGGCTCCACCGCCGTTTCGATCTTCTCGATGCGCCGCACCGCCTCTTCGATCTCGCGCCGCGCCGCGTTTGACGCCAGCGCCATGCGCGCGCCCGTGCCCGCCGCGTTGCCCGCCGATGTCACGGCCTCCAAGGGGCAGTCCGGGATCAGCCCCAGGATCATGGCGTAAAGCGGATCGATATGATTGCCGAAGGCCCCGGCCAGCCGGATGCGCTCAACGCTCTCCACGCCAAGCTCGTCCATAAGAAGCCGCGCGCCGGCGTAAAGCGCCGCCTTGGCCAGCTGGATGGCGCGCACGTCCTCCTGCGTCACGGCGATCTCCGGTTCTCCCTCGCGCAGCACCCAGGCGAAACCGCGCCCGCGCGAGCGCACATGCGGGTTCGTCTCCGCCAGCCCGGCGTCAAAACGCCCATTGGCGTCGATGATCCCGGCCAGGAACATCTCCGCCACCGCCTCGATGATTCCCGAGCCGCAGATGCCGGTCACGCCGGTGTCCTTCACCTCCTCCTCGAAG
>JALUFY010000434.1 GCA_027051995.1 Hyphomicrobiales bacterium | reverse complement strand
TCATAACGCACGCCGGGGAACAGGATAACGCGGGCCGCCCGGGCCTTGCCCCCCTTGCGCGCCGCGCGGGACAGGCCGCCCTTGTCTTGCGGGATGGTCAATCTGATGATCTTCGCCATTTTCTGCGTCTCCACGGCACAACCGCCTGACCTTTCCGGCCCGGTCTTGCAACCTGATGCAATCCATGGGCTGGAAACTTTCGTCATGATTGTGCGGACGCATGGTTAACAACAGGCTAACGGCCAGCGCCATTTCCGGAAAGGCCCGTGCGGGGCGGGAACGCTACTGCCTGAGGGCGGTGAGAACGGCGGCGTCCAGACGGCCGGTGACGGGCATGCCCCTGTCGGCCTGAAACCGCCTTATGGCCTTGCGGGTTCTGGCTCCCATCTTGCCGTCGATGGCGCCGGGCGCATAGCCGAGCTGGGCCAGGCGGTATTGGGCGAAGCTGACATCGCCGCCGCTGGCGGGGGGCCTGACCGAGGCTGTGTAGCGCGCGGCGCGTGAAACCTGCTGGTCGAACTGCATGTGATCGAGGGTTTTCTGATCCGGGCGGCCGGTGACGGCCAGTCCGGCGCGCTTCTGATAGGCGGTGATGGCGGCGCGGGTCTTGCGGTCATAGCGGCCATTGGCGGGGCCATCATAGAGGCCAAGCGCGGCCAGATTGCGCTGGGCGGCCAGAACAAGAGCGGTGAAGGCGGCGTTGCCGGCGGTCTTCTCCATGCCATCGGGGCGCACGCTGACGCGCACCAGGGATCCGGCGGGTTTGCCGCCGGTCAGGGCCACCAGCTTGCCCAGGCGGTCCGGCTGGACGATGACGCCAGCATCGGCATGCCGGCGCATGGCGCTCTGGATGAAGAAGATATTGTAGACGATTGCCCCGGTGAACAGGGCGGCCATCGTGGCCGTTCCCCAGCGGATCGGGCGGTACATGGCGCTCATGCGATTACCTGTCTTGTCTGAACGGCTTCTCGTTACTGTTGCCAGTCTAGCCGGGCGCGGTTAACGAGCCATGAACCGCGCCGCCCGGAGCGCGCAAAAAGGGGCGTGAAAGTCATTAAAGTTTGAATCAAATCAATCTCAAGTTGTCGTAAAAGTTGCGCATCTACTTGAATAAAATGCTCAGACCCCGGTGCTATATTGGCGGCATACATGGGGGATGTCATGAAACTGATCAAAACCACACTTGTTCTTGCACTGGGGGCCTTTCTGCTGCCCTCGCCGCCGCCGGGCGATCCGGCCTTGCAGGGCGCGGCCCTGACGGACAGCGGAGCGGACAGCGCCGAACTGGCGCTGGCGGCCATGCGGGCGGCCAGCGACGTGGGCGGATTCTGCACCCGCCAGCCGATGGTCTGCGAAACCGCCGGGCGCGCTTGGCGCGGGCTGGAGCTGAAGGTGAAGTATTCCGTGCGGCTGCTGTATGAATGGAGCCTCAAGGACGGGCGCGCCCATCATGCCGCGCCCGCCATGCGGAATGTTTTGCCGCCCGCGCCCGCCGCAACGCAGGCCCGGCCCGCGCCCGCCGCGCCGGAGGCCAAGGATGACAGCCGCATTCCGGCAAGGCAGGCGGGGATTGACAGCCTGATCACCGGAGCCGTCACGAAAATCGCGGCGCGCACCAATGACGATGGCGAGGGCGGCTCGGAGAACACCTTGCGCATCGAGGATCTCGCCGTTCCGTGGAACGGCCCGGCCGAGGGCTGAGCCGGCGGAGGCCTGATTCCCCGGGGTGAAAAATTTTCGTCCTTCCGCCTTGCCCATGCGCGGCGGGGGGGCTATCTGTCGCCTGCCGGTTACTAGCAATCTGACAGGACGGACGGATCATGGCGCAGCGCGACTTCGAGGATCTGGCGGCGGATTTCGAGTTTCTCGACAACTGGGAAGACCGCTACCGCTACATCATCGAGCTGGGGCGCGAGCTGGAGCCCTTTCCGGA
>JALUFY010000433.1 GCA_027051995.1 Hyphomicrobiales bacterium | reverse complement strand
GGCCTGGCCGAAGGCGGGCGCCCGCCGCGCCGGCGCCCGCCTTCGGCCAGGCCGGCGGCGCAGGGCCCGCCTTTGGCCAGCGCAGGATGTAACGGGCCCTTTCCCGCCTTCGCCAGCGCGGGCTATTCAAAGGTGGCGAACTGCCCGATCTTCTCCCGGTCATAGCCCTTCGAGGCTGTCAGGAGCTGGCGGGTATAGGCCTCTTTCGGCTCGCTGCGGCGCAGGGTCTCCACGTCCATTTCCTCGACGAAGCGCCCCCGGTTCATCACCGCCAGCCGCTCGCACATGTGGGCGATCACCGCCAGATTGTGCGACACCAGCACATAGGTCAGGCCGCGCTCCTTCCTGATGGCCTTCAGCAGGTTCAGCACCTCGGCCTGGATGGACACGTCCAGCGCCGATGTCGGCTCGTCCAGCAGCAGGATTTCCGGCTCCAGCATGAGCGCCCGGGCGATGGCCACCCGCTGGCGCTGGCCGCCGGAGAGCTGATGCGGATAGCGGAAGCGGAACTCGCTGCCCAGGCCCACGTCCGCCAGCATCTTCAGCACCCGTTCCGCGCGCTCCTTGCGGTCGCCGATTCCGTGGATGATCAGCGGCTCGGTCAGCGTGGCGTCGATGGTGCGCCGTGGATGCAGAGAGGCGTAAGGGTCCTGAAAGACCATCTGCACGTCGCGGTAAAAGGCGAAATCGCGCTTGCCCGTCAGCGGCTTGCCCAGCACGCGCATGTCCCCGGAGGCCTCCGGGATCAGCCCCGTCAGCGCCCTGAGCACCGTCGATTTGCCCGATCCCGATTCGCCCACCAGGCCATAGGTCTCCCCCGCCGTCACCTCGAAGGAGACATCGCGCACCGCCCGCACCGCCTGCGCGCCGGAGCCGAAGGTGACGTTCAGATCGCTGACGGAGATGGCCTTGCCGCCGGTTTTGGCGTTCATGTCAGGCCTCCTTGAGCCATGCGGGATCGCGCTTGAGCACTTCAAGCTTCTCCTTTACCACGCCGATTTCCGGCAGCGAGGCCAGCAGGCCCCGCGTGTAGGGATGCTTCGCCTCGCGCAGCCTGGAGGCCTCGCACACCTCCATGACGCGCCCGGCATACATGATGACCACCTTGTCGCAGAACGAGGCCACGAGGTTCAGGTCATGCGAGATGAACAGAAGGCCCATGCCGCGCCTGCTCACCAGATCGTCCATGATGGCCAGAATCTGCATGGACACGGTCACGTCCAGCGCCGATGTCGGCTCGTCCGCGATCAGAAGGTCAGGCTCGGGGATCAGCATCATGGCGATCATCACCCGCTGGCCCATGCCGCCGGAGAGCTCGTGCGGATAGGCCTTGTAGACGCGCTCCGGATCGCGGATTTTCACCGCCTCCAGCATCGCCAGCGCCCGCGCCCTGGCCTCCCTGGAGGAGACCTTCTTGTGCATCACGTAGGCTTCGGCGATCTGATCGCCCACCCGCATCACCGGGTTGAGCGAATATTTCGGGTCCTGCATGATCATCGAGGCCCGCGCCCCGCGGATGGCGCGCATGGTCTTCTCGTCCGCCGTCATGATGTCCACGCCGTCGAACATCAGTTTTCTGGCCCGCACCACCCCCGGCGGGCGGATGAGCTTCAGGATGGCCCGGCCGGTGACCGACTTGCCCGATCCCGATTCGCCGACGATGCCGATTTTCTCCCGCCCCATGCGCAGCGAGAGCCCGCGCACCGCGTGCGTCACCCGCGTGCGGCCGTGAAAGTCCACACGCAGGTCTTCGATGTCCAGAAGGGGTCTGTTCCGCGCGCTCATGACTGCCCGCTCCTCGGATCAAGCGCGTCGCGCAGCCCATCGCCCAGCAGGTTGAAGCCCAGCGAGACGGTGAAGATGGCCAGCCCCGGCATGGTCGCCACCCACCACTGATTGAGCAGGAACTTGCGGCCCTCGGAGATCATCGCGCCCCATTCCGGCATGGGCGGCTGCGCGCCAAGGCCGAGAAAGCCAAGTCCGGCCGCCGTCAGGATGATGCCGGCCATGTCCAGCGTCACCCGCACGATCACCGAGGAGATGCACAAAGGCATGACATGGGCCGCCACGATGCGCGCCGGAGACGCCCCCTGAAGCCGCGAGGCGAAGATGAAATCCGACTTGCGTATGGTCAGCGTCTCGGCCCGCGCGATGCGCGCGTAGGGCGGCCAGCTGGTGATGGCGATGGCCAGAATGGCGTTGCCGATGCCCGGCCCCAGCGCGGCGACGAAGGCCAGCGCCAGAATAAGCTTCGGGAAGGCCAGGAAGATGTCCGTGACGCGCATCAGCACGACGTCCGTCCAGCCGCCGAAATATCCCGCCAGGGTGCCCACCAGCAGGCCGAAGAGCGGCGCGGTGATGGTCACCAGCGCCACGATGTAGAGCGTGATGCGCGCGCCCGCCACGATGCGCGAATAGATGTCGCGGCCCAGCCCGTCGGTGCCCAGCCAGTGGCCTTTCGCGCCGGGCGGCAGAAGACGCCCCGCCAGATCCTGCGCCAGCGGATCGTGCGTGACCAGCAGCGGCGCGAAAACGGCCATGAGCACCAGCGCGATGATGATGAGCAGACCTGTAAGCGCCAGCGGATTGGCCGAGAACTTCAGCCAGCTCAGCCACATCTGCACGCATCTGGCCTGAAAGGCCGAGCGCGGCGTCTCCGATTCCAGCCAGGCGCGCAGGCCGCCCGCGCCCGATGGCGCGTCCGGCGGCGCGGCGGGTTTTTGCTGATCGCTCATAGCTTCGCCCTCGGATCGAAAAATCTGTAGAGGAAATCGGAGAACAGGTTCAGCCCGACGAACACCATGCCGACGACGATGGTGCCGCCCAGCACCGCCGACATGTCCGCCGACATCAGCGCCGTGGTGATGTAGAAGCCCAGCCCCGGCCAGGCGAAGACGGTTTCGGTCAGCACCGAGCCTTCCAGCAGCGCCGCGTAGGACAGCGCGATGACGGTGATCAGCGGCACCATGACGTTGCCAAGGGCGTGCTTCCAGATCACCCGGCGCTCGCTCATGCCTTTCACCCTCGCCGTGGTGATGTATTCCTGCCCCAGCTGTTCGATCATGAAGGAGCGCGTCATGCGCGAGATATAGGCCAGCGAATAGTATCCCAGCATGGCCGCGGGCAGGATGATGTGCGAAACCGCGTTCTTGAAGATGCCCCAGTCCCCGGCCAGCAGGCTGTCGATGAGGATCATGCCGGTCACCTGCGGCACCACGCCGTCATAGAAGATGTCCAGCCGCCCCGGCCCGGAAACCCAGCCCAGCTTGCCGTAGAACAGCAGAAGGCCCATCAGGCCGAGCCAGAACACCGGCACCGAATAGCCGATGAGACCCAGCACGCGGATGATGTGATCCGGCCAGCGCCCGGCCTTGACGGCGGCGATGACGCCGGCGGGAACGCCGGTGAGCACGCCGAGGATCGTCGCCACCGTGGCCAGCTCGAAGGTGGCCGGCACGACGCGCTTGATGTCCTCCAGCACCGGATGCGAGGTCAGCAGCGAATAGCCCAGATCGCCGTGCAGCACCTGCCACAGATAGATGAGAAACTGCTCGATCAGCGGCTTGTCCAGGCCCATGGCCTTGCGCGCCGCCTCGTAGACTTCCCTTGGCGCGCGCTCGCCGACGACGGAAATGACCGGATCGATGGGAATGACCCGGCCGATGAAGAAGGTGATGGCCAGCAGCCCCAGAAAGGTCACCGCCAGCGCCGTGATGAAATTGAGCGCGGGCCTGATCCGCGCCAGCAGGGAGAGGAGGCCCGCGCCTCCTCCCCCCTGTTTCGTTGCATGCGCGTTCACGCCGGCTCCCTCCGGAAGGTCACTTGGTCACCGTCCAGTAATGGGCGTTGGAAATGGCGCCGCCGGTCACGAACCCGTTGACGTTCTTGCGCATGGCCGACTGAATGATCTTCTGGAACATGATGGCGAAGGGGCCGTCCTTCTGCACCTTGCGCTGGATGTCCACATACATCTGGGCGCGCTTGGCGGTGTCGCGCTCGATGACGGCGGCCTTGGTCTGCTTCGTCAGCTCCGGAATGTCCCAGGCGTTGCGCCAGGCCAGCTTGCCGGTCAGCTTCGCTTCGTCGCGGTTGTCCGGGTTGGAGGCGAAGGTGTCGGCGTTGGTGTTGGGATCGGGATAATCCGGGCCCCACGCGCCCATGTAGATGTCATGCTTGCGGGCGCGGTAGACCGTCAGCGTCTGCTTGCCGGTGCCCACCACCAGCTCGGCCTTGATGCCGGCCTGGCCGAAGGTGTTCTGCAGCGACTGGGCGATCTCCAGCCTGTCCTGGGCGTTGCGCACATGGATCTTCACGCTGAAGCCGTCCGGGTAGCCGGCCTCCTTGAGCAGACTCTTGGCCTTGGCCACGTCCAGATGATAGGGATTGTCCTTCAGCTCGCCCAGATAGGTCAGCGGCTCGAAGGCCTGATGCACCACATACTGGCCGCGCAGGAAGGACTTGGTCATGCCCTCGTAGTCCACCAGATACTTCATCGCCAGCCGCACCTTCGGATTGGCGAGAATCTTGTTTTTCTGGTTGAGCGAGAAATACATGATCCGGCCCTTCAGGTCGTTCTCGACCTTCAGATCCTTGTTGGAGGCGATGGCGGCGATGTCGTCGGGCGTCAGCTTGCGCGCGATGTCCACGTCGCCCTTCTCCAGCAGCAGCCGCTGCGAGGAAGACTCGTCGATGTGACGCACGAAGACGTGCTTCATGGCCACCTTGCCGCGGAAGTAGTCTCCGGCGGCGTCCAGGGCGTAAAGCTCGTTGGGCTTCCAGATACGCAGCTTGTAGGCGCCGGTGCCCGCGTCATGGGTCTTCAGCCACAGGTTGCCCAGATCGCCGTCCTTTTCATGCTCCATCACCAGCTTGGAATCGACGATGGAGCCGATGGTGGCGGTCAGGCAGTTGTAGACGAACGACGGCGCATAGGGCCTGTCGGTCACCATGACGAGGGTTTCGTCATCCGTGGCCCGGATCATCTTGTCCACGTTCTCCGGGGTGAACCCGAACTGGGTGAGGATGAACGACGGCGTCTTTTTCAGCTTGATGGCGCGGCGCAGCGAGAAGGCGGCGTCCTTCGCCGTCACCGGATTGCCGGAATGGAACCTGATGCCCTTGCGCATCTTGAAGGTGTAGGTCACTCCGTCATCGGCCAGCGACCAGCTGGCGGCCAGGCCGGGAACCAGCGGCCCGAGGTTCTTCGGGTCGAAGGCCAGCAGCTTGTCATAGACGTTGAGATTGTATTCCGCGCCCGAGAACTCGAAGCTCTGCGCCGGATCGAGCGTGATCAGGTCATCGATCTTGTCGGCGATGACCAGCGTGTCGGCCGGCGTTCCGGCCTGCGCGGCGGAGCCGGTGGCGCCCGCGGCGATGAGCGCGGCCAGGCTGGCGGCGCCGTAAAAAATCTGTTTCAGCATGATGGTCTTGATCCTCCCTGTTTGATTTATCGTTGTTCCCCCGGCTTTCCCGCCCGTGCGGGCAAACCGGATGGCGGTATTATGCGCCACGGGCCGGGAATTACAACCCGGCTCTTTGCCGGAGCCGGTCTTGCCGGGCCGCAAGGGGCGCATCTGGTTCTGTTTTCTTACCACCAATCGGGCCCCGTTGCGCGAAAAAGTTTTCATTTTGTGTGAACCGGAGAAATGTTCGCTCTTTATTCTACATTGCGAATCGCGCTAGAGTGCGCCCCATGGATTTCGGCGCCACGGCAATCATCATCGGCCAGCGGGCCGTCACCTGGGGCGAGGCGGCCCTGGCTGGCGGCGCGCTCGCTCTTCTGCTGCTCCTGCTCACCCTGTTCATGAGCTGGCGCGCCGCGCGCGGCCGCGCCCGCGAGCACGAGGCCGCCCGCCGCCACGCCCGCGAGCTGGAGCGCCGTCTGGCCGAGATGGCCGGGCAGATGCGCCAGCAGGCGGAGGTTTCCTCGGCCCGCGACGCCCATATCGCGCGCATGCTCACCGAGCGGCTGGACAATGTCTCCACCCGCGTCGGCGCGGGATTGCGCGAACAGGCCGAGCGCACCGCCGGGCATCTGGAGAAACTGGCCGAGCGGCTGGCCGTCATCGATCAGGCCCAGGCCAACATCACCCGCCTCTCCGGCGAGGTGGTCACCCTTCAGCACATTCTTGCCGACAAGCAGACGCGCGGCGCCTTCGGCCAGGCGCGCATGGAGGCCATCGTCACCGACGCCCTGCCCGCCAGCGCCTATGACTATCAGGCCACCCTGTCCAACGGCTCCAGGCCCGATTGCCTCATCCGCATGCCCGACAGCGATCTCAAGGTGGTGGTGGACGCCAAGTTCCCCCTCGAGGCCTTCGAGGCCATCCGCGAAGCGCGCGGCGCGGAGGAGCGCCAAAGAGCCGTCCGCCAGCTGCGCAATGACATCGGCAAGCACATCCGCGACATTTCCACCAAATACCTGATCCCCGGCGAGACGCACGAGACGGCCATCATGTTCGTGCCCTCCGAATCCATCTACGCCGAGCTCTACGAGCATCACGAGGACATCATCCAGAAGGCCCACAAGGCGCGCGTCATCCTCGCCTCGCCCAATGTGCTCATGCTCATGGTGCAGACCATGCAGGCCATCTACAAGGACGCCCGCATGCGCGAGGCCGCCGGTCTCATCCAGCGCGAGGTGGGCCATCTGCTGGCCGACCTGGAGCGCCTGCGCCAGCGCGTCGCCGGCCTGCAAAGGCATTTCGGCCAGGCCAGCGCCGACATCGACAGGATCGTCACGTCAACCGAGAAGATTTCCCGCCGCGGCCTGAAGATCGAAACTCTGGAGCTGGACGAGCCGCCCGCCCCGGAAACAGTCCCGCAAGACCCGCCAAGGCCCCGCATCGTCTCCACGCGCGGCGAGGAGTAAGGGGCGCAGGGAAGGAGCTTTTCGCCGCCCGGCTATTCCGCCGCCTGCCGCCGCGCGGAAAGGCGGCTCTGGCGCATCACGGCGCGCAGGGCGGCGGGCTTGACGGGCTTGCGCAGATAGGTGACGCCGCGCGCCTCGGCCTTTTCGCGCACCTCCCGCGAGCGGTCGGCGGTGATCAGCACCGCCGGAACGGGCCACCCGGCCAGCGCCCGCAGCGTCTCGATGACGTTCAGCCCCTCCTCGTCGTCCAGATGATAGTCGGCGATGACCAGCCCGATATCCGCCCCGCGCGCCCGCAGGATGGCTGCCGACTCCATGCCCGAGGCGGCGGTCAGCACATCGCTG
>JALUFY010000432.1:2248-7236 GCA_027051995.1 Hyphomicrobiales bacterium | reverse complement strand
TCATAAGGTTCTGCGGGGGCTTCCGGCGCGGGCGGAGCGGGCGGCGCGGACGGCCTGCGCGGGGCCATGGGCGGGGCGGCGTGGGCGCGCGGCGGCAGGGCCGCCTCCGCCTCTTCCTTGATGCCGGTTTCGATCACCAGATCGTTCTCCCCGCCGATCAGCACCAGATGCTCCACATCATCGCGCCGCAGCAGAAGAAGCTGGCGTTCCTTGCCGATATTGTGCGCCTCCACGACGCCGATGCGCTTGCCCCTGCCGCGCTTCACGGCCGGCCCCCTGTAGCTTTTCCACGCCAGCCACGCCACATAGGCGAGCGCCAGCAGCAGGATCAGAAACAGCACGTAGGTTATGGCGTTGGTCATTGTTCTTGCCCCCTCGTGTCAGGCCCCCGCAATACACCCCGCGAGGCCGGTTGATCCGCCACGCCGCGCATGCGGGCGCGGAAGACCCCATTCAGCGCGATCACTATAGCCCACCATCGCGCCAAGGGCAAAAGCGCCTTCTCCCGGCACTGGCGCGCCGCCGATTTTTCCATATACTAGGGGTGATTCGTTTGTCTGTATCGTAGCCGCGCCAGCAGCCGCGCCGGAACATGCCTTCCGGCCGGAGCGGCGGGTTTGTGAATCTCGCAAAGGGGCCGGAATCCCCCTGCAATAAACACTGAAGACCGGGGGCAAGAGGAAGCGGATGAGCGATACGGGCATGGCCGGACAGACAGCGGCGGCGCTGGAGGCCGTCACGCCGCCCAGGCGGCGCGGTGCGTTGGCGCGCGGCCTGCTGGCGCTCGTTCTGGGCCTTCTGGCCGCCGCGACGGCCGCCTTTCTCGGCCTGGCCATCGCCGATGGCGCAACGGGGCTGAAACCGTGGGCCGCCATCACCGCCGCCGTCTTCGCCTTCGCCGGATTGGCCGGCGCGCTGCTGTGGCTGGCCGGATTGCTGCATTTCGGCGCCCATGACAAACAGCGCGCCTTTTATGACGCGGTGCTCGATTCATGCGGCGACGCCTTTGTCGTCACCGGGCGCGGCGGCCGCCCGCTTTACGCCAACAGCGCCTACCGCGCCCTTCTGGAAAACGCCGGCGTACGCCGTCTCGCCGGAGTGGACAATCTCTACGCGGGCTTTCCCGATATCGCCAGCCGGATCTACAGGCTGACCCTGAAAACCCGCGACGGCGAAACCGGCGAGGACGAGTTCCATATCGCGAAGGGGCAGGCCGCCCCCGGCGCGCGCCCGGACTCCCACACCTGGATGAAGGTGCGCGCCGCCCCGGTGCGCGGCGGCTCCGGGCTTGTCCTGTGGCGCCTGACCGACGTCACGGACGCCCGCGTCCGCCAGGACAAGGCCTTCACCAGCCTTCAGCACATCATCGACTATCTGGACAACATGCCCGCCGGGCTGTTCTCCACAACGGCGGATGGCCGCATTACCTATCTCAACGCCACTCTCGGCCAGTGGCTGGGGCTGGACATCGAGGAAACCATGAACGGCGCGCTCACCATCAAGGACGTGCTGCCGCCGGAAACCATCGCCCAGATCGAGGCCGTCCTGCCCGAGCCCGGCCGGCTCCGCCAGGAGGTCTTTCACACCGATCTGAAAGGCGCGGACGGCGGGATCATCCCGGCGCGCATCATCCACCGGGTGGACTTCGGCCATGACGGCCGCCCCCGCCCCTCGCGCACCCTCGTGCTGGACATGCGCCAGCCGGACGCCGCCAGCGGGGAGAGCGATCCGCTGCGCCTGGCGCGTTTCATCAACAACGCCCCCATCGGCATCGCCACGGCCACGGCGGATGGCCGCATCACCATGCTCAACGCCGCCCTGGCGCAGATCACCACGGAGGCCAGGCTGGGCGGAAGCATCGCCGCCATCGTGCCGCCCGCCGACCGCGAAAAGCTCATGACCGTGTTCAATTCCGTCGTCAGGGGCGAACGCGATCAGGCCCAGACCGACGTCAACATCGCCAGCGGCTCCGAAACACGCGCCCAGATCACCATCGCCGCCACCAGAACCGGCAAGGGCGATGAGCAGGAGCTTTCCACCACCCTCTACATCATCGACACAACCCTGCATCAGGCCCTCATGCAGCAGCTCGAACAGGGCCAGAAGATGCAGGCCGTCGGCAAGCTGGTCAGCGGCATCGCCCACGACTTCAACAACATGCTCACCGCCATTCTGGGCTATTCCGACATGCTGTTGCAGAAGCACCGGCCCGAAGACCCCTCCTTCGCCCAGATCATGGACATCAAGCACAACGCCAACCGCGCCGCCGACATGGTGAGGAAACTGCTGGCCTTCTCGCGCAAGCAGACCCTTCAGCCCGGCGTGCTCTCGCTCACCGATCTTCTGTCGGACATGGTCAGCATGCTGCGCCGCATCATGGGCGAAAAGGTCAGGCTCCATCTGGAGCATGGCCGCGATCTGTGGCCGGTCATGGCCGACGCCTCGCAGATCGACCGGGTGATCATGAACCTCTGCGTCAACGCCCGCGACGCCATGCCGAGGGGCGGCGAAGTTACCATCCGCACCCGCAACATTCCCGCCAGCGAAGCCGGAACCGTGGCCGCCGACGTCATGCCGGAGGCCGATTACGTGCTCATCGAGGTTTCCGACACCGGCGAGGGCATCCCCCCCGAGGTGCTGGACAAGATCTATGATCCCTTCTTCACCACCAAGGGCGTGGGCAAGGGCACCGGCCTTGGCCTGTCCACCGTCTATGGCGTCATCAAGCAGACCGGCGGCTTCATCTTCTGCGACAGCACGCCCGGCGAAGGCACGACATTCAGCATCTACCTGCCCCGCCACATCGAGACGGAGGCGGAAAAGGCCGAACGCATCGAAAAGGCCAGGCCCGAACCGGAAACCCGCGCGGATCTCACCGGCGAGGGCCGCATCCTGCTGGCCGAGGACGAAGACGCCGTGCGCGCCTTCGCCGTGCATGCGCTGGAGACGCGCGGCTACACGGTCATCCCCGCCTCCAGCGGCGAGCTGGCCATCGACACGATGGAAGAGATGCTGGAAAAGGGCGAGAACGTCGATCTCGTCGTCTCCGACGTGGTCATGCCCGGCATGGACGGCCCGACCATGATGAAGGAGCTGCGCGCCATGGGCGTGACCGCACCGGTGGTCTTCATGTCCGGCCACGCCGAAGACGCCTTCGCCGAAAGCCTGGAGGAAGGCACCGAATTCACCTTCCTGGCCAAGCCCTTCAACCTCAAGCAGATCGCCGAGGCCGTCAAGAAGGCCATGCCTCCCAGGGAGGCCTGACGCCCTCCCCCGCGCGGGGCGGCGCGCGCCTGTGGCCTTTCCTTGAAGCAAGTGGATGGCAAAGCCCCTTCACGGGTGATAATTTTACAGCAATATCAAACTCTTCCGTCATACCCGGCTACCCGCCTTCGCGGGCACAGGCTTGTGCCGGGCATCCAGGGCGGCTTGCGCCGCCGGTCATGGTGATGGCTGCTCACGCTTCTTGCGACGGGGCAAAAGGGACGCAAACATGAAGAGCGCCATGCCGCGCGGCATTCACCTTTACCATGGCTGGCGCATCACACGCCCGCATGCATCCTTTGCCCTGGATTGCCGGGACAAGCCCGGCAATGACGATTGTATGATAATATCAAAGGCTTACAAAGCAGCTCCTCCGTGAGTTCACCTCTCGCTTGCGCGCTTTTCCCTGGAGATTGCCGCCCCAGAACCGGAACCTGCCGGAACCCTATTTGCGCAGCGAGTGCAGAAAGGCCAGGATATTGGCGATGTCGCGCTTCGACATCGCGAAGCCCTTCATCGGATAATGCGGCTGGCGCAGGAATGCGCGCAGCACCGCATCGGAGTATTTCGCCTCATCCGCCGCGATCACGGCGAAGGGCGGCGCCTTCACCGCCGGTTGTATGCGATCCGTTGGAAAACCCGGCACGGCATGACACTTGATGCACTGCTCCGCGATCAGCGGTTTCGCCGCCGCCGCGTCGCCCTTTGGCCATTTGCCGCCCGCCAGCGCCGGAACGGCGGCCCAGGCCAGCAAAACCGCTCCCAATGCGATAGCAATCCGCCTTTTCATGATCTGATCTCCTTGTCCGGAGCGCCAAATCTGTCCTCTTTTTCATATGTGCGCCCCCTTGCCATCTGACAAGGGTCAAGGCACATTCTCCCCGCCCGCGCCATGAACAGGCGCAGGCAGACAACAACACAGGGAGCAAAAGACCATGACGCCCGCCATCCGGTTCCTCGCGCTCGCCGCCTGCGCGGCCCTCTCCACCCTCGCCTTGCCCCATGCCGCCGTCCAAGCGCAGGACGCGCCGGGGCTGGACATCGTCGGGTTCAACGGGCGCGGCTTCTTTTATGGCATCGAACAATATGGCCTGCGCCCGCGCACTAAAATCCCCTACTCCGAGATTCACATCTATGACCTGCGCACTGGTGAGGAGATCCACCGCTCGCCCTTTGTCCACGACCTGAAGATAAAAATCCCCGCCGGCGTGACCACCAAACAGGCCATCCGCCGCGCCCGCGACGAAGTCTATCTCGACGCCCGGCGCGTCATCCGCTACCTGACGCTCGTGCCGCGCGGCAAGACTTTCACCCCGGCGGACGAAAAGGCCCGCAAGGCCATGTTCATCGCCGCCCCCGGGCTGACCGGCGCTCTCGAAATCAAGACCTTCCCGCTCTCCAGCCCCCGCTGCCCGGGCGTGAAGACCAAAGGCTACGTCCTGACCATGAAAACGGACAAGGGCGAACAGCTCGTCCACAAGACGGCGAAACTCCCCAGGGCCCTGGGCTGTCCCGTGGATTACGATCTGGCCAGCGCCAATGTCTATATGCCCGTCCCGGACCTGAACGCCCTCGCCGTGGTTCTGGCGGCGCGCCAGGGCGGCGAGAACGCGGGCGGTGTGCGCTATACGGCAACCGGCCACATCTTCGACAAACGCAAGAAGAATTAGCCCGGCCAAATCCGTCAAAGCCCCGCGCTGGCTTGCAAGCCCCGCCGGCTGGAC
>JALUFY010000432.1:0-2238 GCA_027051995.1 Hyphomicrobiales bacterium | reverse complement strand
TGATTCGGCCAGCCCCCTTGGGCGCCTGACCGGCGAGGGCAGTCACGGTTTGGCGCTTCGGGCGGGCCGGATCAATCAGGGTTTCAAAAGCGTCTCGGGGCGAGGGGTCTTTTTTTTGCCAGATGACACAATTTATAAGAGCGCTTTTAATATCAATGCTCGCAATAATAGAGGGCTGAGGGGAATGACGAGAAAGACACTGATAGCGATGGCCGCCGCCGTGGCGCTCTCCGGCTGCGCCGTGACGCCGGAATACCTCACCGGAGACGAGATCACGGAGTTCACCGGGAACAACCTGCGCGACGTCACGGCCAGTCAGGAGCCCATCCACGGCCCCATCAGCATGTTCGAGGCCATGGCCCGGGCGCTGAAATACAACCTGGACTTCCGGGTCGAGCAGATGAACACCGCCTTGGCCATGGGCGACGCCGAGCTGAAAAGCTGGGACATGCTGCCAAAGGCCGTCGCCAGTTCCGGCTGGTCGCGCCGCTCCAACGAGCCGGGCGGGCGCTCGCAATCCCTGCTCACCGGCCTGACTTCCCTGGTGCCGTCCAAGTCCACGGAAAAAACCTCGCTGACCGCCGATCTGACCTTCTCGTGGAACATCCTCGATTTCGGCCTTTCCTATGTGCGCGCCCTGCAGGCGGCGGACAAGGTGCTCATCGCCCAGGAGCGCAAGCGCAAGGTCATCAACCGCGTCATAGAAGACGTGCGCACAGCCTTCTGGCGCGCCGCCAGCGAGCAGAGGCTTTCCGGAGCCTTGGCCCGTCTGCGCAAGCGGGTGCGCCGCGCCCTCGTCAATTCCCGCCATCTGGCCGCTTCCGGCCAGACAACGCCGCTGACCGCCCTCACCTACGAGCGCGAGCTCATCAGCATCAAAAAGCAGGCCCGCCAGCTTGAGCAGGAGCTGAAAACCGCCAAGCTGCAACTGGCCGCGCTGATGAACCTCGCGCCCGGCGCGCGTTTCACCCTGGCCATCCCCCGCCGCCGTCCCGCCAGCCTGCGCCTGCGCTGGGATGCGAAGCGCATGATCGCCATCGCCCTGAAAAACCGCCCGGAACTGCGCGAGGCCGCCTACAAGGCGCGCATCAACAGACGCGAGGCCGACGCCGCCCTTCTTGAGCTGCTGCCCGGCGCCACCGTCTATACCGCGCTCAACGTGGACGCCAACGACTTCCTCTATAACAACAACTGGGTCACATGGGGCGCCAAGGCCAGCTGGAATCTCATGCGGCTGTTCCGCTATCCGGCCCGCAAGCGCCAGGTGGAGGCCAAGGACAAGGTGCTGCACGCCCAGGCGCTGGCCCTGACCATGGCCGTCATGACGCAGGTTTACGTCGCCCGCGTGCGCTACATCTATCAGGGCCGCGTGCTCAACGCCGCGCGCGAATACTACGACGTGCAAAGGCGCATCCTGCGCCAGGTGCGCGCCGCCGCCGCCACCGACGCGGCCAGCGAGCAGACCCTCATCCGCGAGCAGATGAACACCATCCTCGCCGCCGCGCGCTATGACGTCAGCTACGCGGATCTGCAAAACGCCATCGCCAACGTCTATGCATCCATGGGCCTTGATCCCTACGACGCCGACGCCGTCAAGGACATGAGCGTCAAGGCCCTCGCCGCCAGTCTCCGGCGGGCATGGAACCGCCGCGATGTCTCGGTGAACGCCATGTAGATCAAATCTGGCGGAAACGGGGAGCCTTCCGCCAGTCCCCACCGGAGACGGAATCATTTTTCCCGCTTGATTCCGCCTCCGCCGGCCGGGTGCGTGTTCTCTCTCCCCATCAGGCGGCTCGTTTCAAACCAGGCCCCTACGCACACGCACCCGGCCACCCCTGTTTCGTGATTCTCCCCTCTTGAGTCCCCACCTGATCCAGCCGGCATGTCATGTCCGCTGGATCATTTTTTGTTCTCCCCTGGCCCGCCTGACATGCAAGATGGCATCCAGAAGGCCGGTTTTCATGCATTTTATCAGAGACTTGCGGCATGCGAAAAAAGTTCTGGACATGCGAACGTTAATGGAACATTATAGGAATACAAAGGAACACGGCCTGCCCCGCGCACATCCCGGGGCCTTGCGGAACAAGGAGAATTGGGCAAATGTCGCAGGCAAAACTGAAACTGGTGGAAAATTCATCCATGGACAAGAAAAAAGCGCTCGAGGCCGCCCTCAGCCAGATCGACCGCGCCTTCGGCAAGGGCTCGGTGATGAAGCTCGGCCAGAACAGGGCCATCGAG
>JALUFY010000431.1 GCA_027051995.1 Hyphomicrobiales bacterium | reverse complement strand
CGCCGGAGCGCTCGCGCCGCAGGGCGGCATGGGCATCCGCCGTTTGCAGGGCGAAATAGTCCGTCATCCGCCAGGGCTGGGCGGCATGGACGCGCAGGCCGTAATCCACCCAGTTCTTCACCCCGCCGATGGACAGGGCGGCGAAGAGGTTCGGCGCGCTCTCCGCCAGCGGCGCGGCGGCTTCGCGGGCGGTTTTGGCGACGCGCAGCAGAAGGCCCATCCAGTCGCGCAGCAGGGC
Source organism: Hyphomicrobiales bacterium (assembly GCA_027051995.1). Taxonomy (GTDB): domain Bacteria; phylum Pseudomonadota; class Alphaproteobacteria; order Rhizobiales; family Aestuariivirgaceae; genus Thermopetrobacter. The sequence goes on along the minus strand of JALUFY010000431.1, from coordinate 1,706 downwards.
CGCGTCCCCCATACGGCGCGCCACGAAAGGCAGGTTCTGAAGAAAGGGCGCGATGGCCTTCGGCGCGGTGAGATCGGAGAGCGAGCGGGCGGCGTCCGCCACGGCGAGAATGACGCCCTCGCCGCAATGGCGCGCCACCTGCGGCGTTTCCTCCAGAAAGATCACCGGCAATTCCAGCCCGCGCCCCAGGGCGCAGACGATGTCCGCTCCCTCAAGCCACTTTTCCACGCCCTGGGCGCTCATGACGCCCGCCGCCTCGGCCAGCGCGCCGGGGAAGACATCATCGATTTTCGCCACCTTGCAGTTCAGGCGGGCGCGCAGGGCCGCGATGTCTTCTTCGCTCATGGGCATGGGCCTATCCCAGCACCATGTCCACGGCGTGCAGGAGGGTTTCGCGGATGTCGGCGTCGTCGGTGAGCGGGCGCACCATGGCCATCCGGGCCGCCGCGCGCGGCGCGACGCCCTGGGCGATGAGCTGGGCGGCATAGACGATCAGGCGGGTGGAGACGCCTTCGTCCAGTCCGTGGCCCTTCAGGGCGCGGGCGCGGGCGGCGATCTCCACCAGCTTTTCCGCCATGGCCTCATCGATGCCGGCCTCGCGGGCGGCGATGGCGGTTTCCGCTTCCGGTTCGGGATAATCGAAATCCAGCGCCGTGAAGCGCTGTCTGGTGGACTGCTTGAGATCCTTCATCAGGCTCTGGTAGCCGGGGTTGAAGGAGATCACCAGCTGGAAATCCGGATGGGCGGAGATCACCTCGCCGGTCTTGTCCAGCGGCAGGGTGCGGCGGTGATCGGTGAGCGGATGAATAACCACGGTGGTGTCCTGGCGGGCCTCGACGATCTCGTCGAGATAGCAGATGGCCCCGTGGCGCGCGGCGGTGGTGAGCGGCCCGTCAACCCAGCGGGTGCCGGAGCCATCCAGCAGAAAGCGGCCCACCAGATCGGCGGCGGTCATGTCCTCGTTGCAGGCCACGGTGATGAGCGGGCGGCGCAGCCTGAAGGCCATGTATTCGACGAAACGCGACTTGCCGCAGCCGGTGGGACCCTTGAGCATCACCGGCAGACGCCGCGCGCAGGCGGCCTCAAAGAGCGCCACTTCATCGCCGGCGGGCTGGTAAAAGGGTTCTTTGCTTATCAGATACTGGTCCATATCGCGCATTGGCGGGGTCTTTCATCGCTGTTTGCATCGCCGGCATGGCCGGGCCATGCGGACAAAAAAAGAGGCGGAGCGCAAGAACGCCTCGCCCCAGTTTCCCGGACCGCGGAAGAAAGAGGCCCGCCGCCTTGGCGGCTTGTCCGCACAGGCCCCAGGGAGGATCGTGGAAGAAACGGCGGCCGGAGCGCAAGGGGAAGGCCCCGGCCGCCAAACCATTGTGTTCTAGGCGTGCTTGCCGAGTTTCTCGCGCCAGCCGGGATAGAGATTGTCGGCGTCATGCGCGAAGCTCTCGAAGGCGCCGGCCAGTTCGGGGTGATCCTTGGCGTATTCCACCAGATCGACGCCGGCCGTCCAGGCGTCGAAGGCCTGGCGGAGCGACTTGGCGCCGGCGACGATGCCGTCCTTGTGGCCCAGCGCGCCGCCGCCGGAGGTCTGGATGATGTTGGCGTGGCCGAGGTTCTCGAAGAAGCCGGGCAGGCGCAGGGCGTTCATGCCGCCGGAGATGATCGGCGTGGTGGCCTTCATCTTCCACCACGGCTGGCGGTAGAAC
>JALUFY010000430.1 GCA_027051995.1 Hyphomicrobiales bacterium | reverse complement strand
CTTCTGGCTCAACCTGCAAGCAGAATACGACCTGCGTCGGCTGGAGCGCGAAGAAGGCGAGCGCATCCGCGCCCGCATCCGCCCCCTTGCGACAGGGCACTGAACCATTTCGGCTCACCCCAGCCCATACCGGCGTGGGCGATGCCGATGAATTCGACCACCTCCATTTCCACGTGCTCAGGTCGTCGAGGCTGAACTGCGACAGGTGGCGATGCCCGCAGGCCCGTGCCATGACCTTCATCAACTCCACCGAGGCCGCGAAGAAGTTGGCCAGCCGCTGCGCCGATTTTTCCACCACCAGCCGGTTCACCAGATGCGGCTTCTGCGTGGCGATGCCGACGGGGCAGTTGTTCGTGTGGCATGCCCGCATGGCGATGCAGCCGATGACCTGTAACGCCGAATTGGACACGGCGAGGCGTCCACCCCCAGCACCATCAACCTCGATGAAATCAGCCGGAATGCAAGGGGCAATCTGGCAGAAAGGAGCCATCCTTCCTGATCCCGCCCGGAGCGATGGCAGGAATCCGGAAAGGTGGCCAACAGGAGCGGAGCGCGGCCCCGGCCGGAGCCGGAGCCGCATCTGGCGTAGACCTCAGTAGATGTCGTTGCGGGTGTTGTAGACGTTGAACTTTCCCGTCGCGGTGATGATGGCCGGATCCTTGATCACCGTCTTGAGCTTCAGCGTCTTGTCGTCCACCACCACGATGGCCGAGGGCTTGTCCTTCTTGTTCCACACCGAGAACCAGATCTCGGTGCCGTCCTTGTTGAACTCACCCTGCACCACGCGCTGCTGGCCCTCGCCCAGCTGCGCCCACTTGGCGATGGGCAGCACCTTGTATTTGGGCTCCTCCTGCGCAAGGTCGGCGATGTTGAACACCGCCACGGAACCGGAAAGCTCCTTGTCCGGGTTCAGCGGCGCGTCAACATACAGGTGCTTCGACTTCGGGTGCGACTTGATGAACAACGAGCCGCCGCCCAGGCCTTCGATCACCTGCACCTCTTTCCAGGCATATTGCGGATGTTTCTCCGGATCGGTGCCGATGAAGGAGATGTGCTCCGAGCCGATGTGGCTGGTCGCCCACACCGGGCCATACTTCGGATGGATGATGTTGGCGCCACGGCCCGGGTGCGGCTTGATGCCGGAGGTCTTCACCTTGGCCACCAGCTTGTCTTCCTTGGTGTCGATGACGACGATGGTATTGCGCGCGTTCGCCGCCACCAGGAAGTAGCGCCCGGTGCGATCGAAGCCTCCGTCATGCAGGAAGCGCTCCGCCGGAATATCCGTCACCCGCAGATTCGGCAGCTTCGAATAGTCCACCATCAGCACGTGGCCCGTCTCCTTCACGTTGACGATGAACTCCGGGTGGAAGTGCGAGGCCACGATGGACGCCACGCGCGGTTCCGGGTGGAATTCGCCGGTGTCATAGGTATAGCCGCGGGTGGAGACGATGCGCAGCGGCTTCAGCGTCAGGCCGTCCATGATGACGTATTGCGGCGGCCAGTAGGCGCCGGCGATGGCATACCTGTCCTCCCAGCCCTTCATCTTGGAGGACTCCACCGAGCGCGCCTCCAAGCCGATGCGCACCTTGGCCACGGTCTTCGGCACCTTCATCCACAGGTCGATGAGGTTCACCCAGCCGTCGCGGCCGATGGTGTAGAGATAGCGGCCCGAGGACGACAGCCGCGAGATGTGCACCGCGAAACCGGTGGGAATGGTGGTGATGATCTTCTTCGTGTTGCCGTCGATCAGCGCCACCTTGCCGATGTCGCGCAGCGTCACGGAGAAGACGTTGTCGATGTCGAAATCGTTCATCTTCTTTTTCGGACGCTTCTCCACCGGCACGATCAGCTGATAGGTCTTCATGATCTCCGGCATGCCGAACTCCGGCGGCGGGGGCGGCGGCTGCTGCACATAGCGCGCCAACCGTTATTGACGGGTGTCAAAG
>JALUFY010000429.1 GCA_027051995.1 Hyphomicrobiales bacterium | reverse complement strand
GGATGAAGGCTTCGTCCGCCAGTCCCTCGCGCAGGATGACATGCATGATGGCGTTGAGCAGGGCCACATCGGTTCCGGCATGGAACTGCATCATGATGTCCGCGTGCCGCTTCAGCGCCTGGCCGCGCGGATCCATTACGATGAGTTTCGCCCCGGCCCGTGCTGCCTGCTTGATGTATGTGGCGGCCACGGGATGGTTTTCGCTCGGGTTGGAGCCAATGACGATGATGACATCGGCGTTCATCACCTCCATGAAGGGCGCGGTGACGGCCCCTGATCCGATCATCTCCATCAGCGCGGCCACCGAGGAGGCATGGCACAGGCGGGTGCAGTGATCGGCGTTGTTTGTGCCGAAGCCCGCCCGGATCAGCTTCTGGAAGAGATAGGCCTCCTCGTTCGTGCCCTTGGCGGAGCCGAAACCGGCCAGGGCGTCCCCGCCGTGCAGGCCGCGGATGCGCCGGAACCCGGCGGCGGCGGCCTCCAGCGCCTCCTCCCATGAAGCCTCGCGGAAATGGGTCAGCGGATTGGCCGGATCGATGTTGACGCCCTTCTCCCTGTCCGGCAGGCGGATCAGCGGGCGCGTCAGGCGCTGCGGGTTGTGCACGTAATCGAAGGCGAAGCGGCCCTTGACGCACAGGCGCGATTCGTTGGATGGGCCATCGCGCCCTTCGGCGCGGATGATGCGGCCGCCGGATGCGTGATAGGTGATCTGACAGCCAACACCGCAATACGGGCACACGGTGTTGATTAAAGTCTCCGGCGTATCATCCGTTTTTTCAACGGTTTTCGGCAGCAACGCGCCGCTGGGGCAGACCATAACGCATTCGCCGCAGGCCACGCAGGAGCTGGCGGCGAGCGGATCGCCGCAATCGAAGCTCACACGAAGATTGGCCGCCCGCCCGGCGAGCGTGAGCACCTGATTAACCTGCACATCCATGCAGGCGCGCTCGCACAGGCCGCAAAGGATGCAGGCATCGGCATGGAAAGCGAAGGCGGGATGCGTTTCATCGCTCCCGCGCGGCGCATGGGAAGGTGTGAACCGCGAGGCGGTCACACCCAGCCGCCGCGCCTGGCGCATGAAGGCGGCATCCTCGCGCGCAGCATCTCCGGCGCTGGCCAGCAATAGCTCGAAGACCATCCTGCGCGCCTTGACGGCCCTGGCGGAGTCATCGAGCAGCACGCGCATGCCCGGCTCGGCCTTGCGCGCGCAGGAAGGGGCGAGACGCCCCTCCCCCTCGATCTCCACCAGACAGGCGCGGCAGGCCCCGGCGGGCCGGTAGGCGCGCGCCTCGCGGTGGCACAGATGGGGGATGAACAATCCGGCCCGGCGGGCGGCGGAAAAGACCGTCTCGCCGTCGCGCGCCTCGATGTCCCTGCCGTCGATGCTGATGGTGAAGACGCCGCTCATGACAAGGTTTCCGCGCATTTTCGCAATGGCATATGCCCTTCCCCGTCATGCCCGGAACGCCCTGAGCGCGCCATACAGAACAGAACCGCATTCCCATGCGGCCGGGAAGTCCGTGCTTCACAAAAGACCCTGACAGGCGGCCCCGGCGCATATCCCATGCGTCATGGCGGCGTCAGCCCTGTTTCAGTGTATCAGCGCGCGTTCTGTTCGCGCAAGAGCGTCAGCAGCTCTTCCACCGCCTTTTTCGGGTCTTCGGTGTCCGTCACTTGGACGCGCACACCCCGCGCGCCCATCTTGTTGACGAAACCCTGCCCGCAGCCCGCGGTGATTATAAAATCCATGGCGTCCAGCGGATGCGGCGCGTCATGCGGATGGGCGTGCATGGACATCTCCCTGGGCAGCTTGATGCGCTCCACTTCCTCGAATGAGCCATCAGGCCGCGCTTCATAAACGAGAAACTTGCGCGTCTTGCCCGCATGCCCGGTCACGGTGCGGTAATTCTGGCTGGTGACTGCGATTTTCATGGGTCTTGTCTCCCGGG
>JALUFY010000428.1 GCA_027051995.1 Hyphomicrobiales bacterium | reverse complement strand
GCCCCGGCCTTCGCGCCATCCGCCCCCGCCGCCGCTTCTGCCGCCGCGGCACCTGATGCCGCACAAAAGCCGCATGCCGGGGAGCGGATTTTCGCCTCGCCGCTGGCGCGGCGTCTGGCGAAGGAGGCAGGGCTTGATCTGTCGCGCATCGCGGGCTCCGGGCCGCGCGGGCGCATCGTCAAGGCCGATGTGGAGCGCGCCATCCGCGAAGGCGTGAAAGCTCCCGCTGCGCCTGCCGCCACGGGCGCGCCGGCCCTTGCCGCCGGGATGCGTGACGAGGAGATTTTCGCCCTGTATCCCGAAGGCTCCTATGATCTCGTCCAGCCGGACACCATGCGCAAGGTCATCGCCGAACGCCTGACGCTTTCCAAGCAGAACATTCCGCATTTCTATCTGAGCGCCGATTGCCGGATTGACCGGCTGCTGGAGGCGCGGGCGCGGATCAACGCCTCCGCGCCGCGCGGCAAGGATGGAGAACCGGCATGGAAGCTCTCGGTCAATGATTTCATCATCAAGGCCTGGGCGGCGGCGCTGATGCGCGTGCCGGAGGCCAACGCCACGTGGTCGGAGGCCGGCATCCTGCTGCATCATCACGCCGACGTGGCGGTGGCCGTGGCCATCGACGGGGGGCTGATCACGCCGGTGATCCGCCGGGCTGAGGAAAAGAGCCTGAGCGCCATCTCGAAAGAGATGAAGGAGCTGGCCGGGAAGGCGCGGGCGCGCAAGCTGCTGCCGGAGGACTATACCGGCGGGGCCACCTCCATCTCCAATCTGGGCATGTATGGGGTGAAGGAATTCGCCGCCGTCATCAATCCGCCGCACGCCACCATCCTCGCGGTGGGGCAGGGCGCGCCAAGGCCCGTGGCGGAGGACGGCGAGGTGGCCATCCGCACGGTCATGACGGTGACGCTGTCGGCCGATCACCGCGCCGTTGACGGCGCGCTGGGCGCGCAGGCTCTGGCCGCCTTCAAGGCGCTGATCGAGGAACCGGCCCTGATGCTGGCCTGAGGTAAGCGAGTGAAAAATGACTGATGCGCTGTTCAAGAAGGTCGATTACAAGATCGGCAAACTGCTCAATGATATTGAAATGGGCGAAATCGGATTACCGGATATTCAGCGTCCGTTCGTATGGTCTGCCGCCAAGGTGCGCGATCTGTTCGATTCCATTTACCGTGGTTATCCGGTGGGCTTTCTTCTATTCTGGGAAAGCGGGGGAGATAAATCGGGGATGCGCAGGATTGGCGAGGAAGGTAAGCAGAAAACACCGCACCTTTTAATCGTCGATGGCCAGCAAAGACTTACCGCCCTGTATGCGGTCATGAAGGGCAAAAACGTTCTGGATCAATATTACAGGCCCTTTCAGATCAAAATTGCTTTCAATCCGCTACGTGAAAAATTCGAAGTCAGAAATCCCGCCATAGAAAGAAATGACGAATGGATATCCGATGTGAGTGTGTTGTGGGAATCCAGTTCAGCCGCATATAATATTATTAATTCATATTTGCAAAAATTGAAGTCCAGGAAAGCTTTGTCGTCTGCTGAGGAGGAGCAGGCTATTAGTTCAATTCAGAAGCTGGCGCGTATTTCCGAATTTTCCATCACGGCGCTGGAAATCTCGGCGGATGTTGACGAAGAGGAGGTTGCGGAAATTTTTGTCCGCATCAACAGCAAGGGGAAAAATCTGAATCAGGCAGATTTCATTCTCACGCTCATGTCCGTCTTCTGGGATGAAGGCCGGAAGCGGCTGGAGAAGTTCTCCTTTGAGGCTGGGCAGATTCCGCAGGGCAATACACCTTCACCCTATAACTATTACATACAGCCACGGCCAGATCAGCTTTTGCGTGTAATTGTCGCCGCGGCCTTTCGGCGCGCGCGACTGCGTAATGTTTATTCTCTATTGCGTGGTAAGGATCTTAAGACGGAGAAATTTTCACCTGAAAGCCGGGAGGCGCAATTTCGGAAGTTGGCGCAAGCGTTGGATTACTCACTGGATCTTCAAAATTGGCATGAATATTACAAGACATTGCGTCATGCTGGGTATGTCTCTGGAAACATGATTTCATCAGAAGTTGCAATTCTTTTTACGTATGCCCTTTGGCTCATAGGCAAGAAAGATTTTTCACTGGATCACAGCTCTTTGCGGGCCATCATGGCGCGCTGGTTCTTCATGGTTACACTTACCGGCCGTTATACCGGCTCGCCTGAGTCCCAGATGGAGCAGGACTTGGCCTTATTGAGAGGATTGAATACCGGAGAGGAGTTTGTCCGTGCGCTGGAGCAGCAAATCGCACAAGTTTTCACGGATGACTACTGGAATGTAACGCTTCCCGGTGAACTGGAATCAGCTGCATCAAGAAGCGTTGGGCAGTTCGCCTTTTTCGCTTCGTTGTGCTTGCATGAAGCCACTGTGCTTTATTCCCGCCTGAAGGTGGCTGAACTGCTTAACCCGGCATTACAGGCAAAAAAGGCAGCGCTTGAACGGCACCATCTGTTTCCTCGGAAATATTTGCAGAAAATAGGAATTCAAGAAGACCGTCTGATAAATCAGATAGCCAATTACGCTTTGGTGGAGTGGAGCGACAATATCAGTATTTCAGATAAACCACCCAGTGAATATGTGCCGTATATGGAGAGCCGCTTTTCAGCTGAAGAGCTGAGAGAAATGTATGCATGGCATGCTTTGCCGGAAAGCTGGCACAGGAAAACATATGCGGATTTTCTCACGCAACGCAGGATTCTGATGGCGCATGTCATTCGTGATGGCTACTTGTGTCTACAGAAGCATTCAAAATCCGTTGAGGCGATGGAACATGGCTGACAGGACATTCGACCTCATCATCCTCGGAGCGGGGCCGGGGGGGTATGTGGCGGCGATACGGGCGGCGCAGCTTGGCCTGAAGACGGCCGTCATCGAGGAAAAGCACCTGGGCGGCATCTGCCTGAACTGGGGCTGCATTCCCACCAAGGCGCTGCTGCGCTCCGCGGAGGTGCTGGAGCTGATGCACCAGGCGGCGGACTTCGGTCTGAAGGCCCCCGGCGCGGGCTTTGATCTCTCCGCCGTGGTGGCGCGCTCGCGGGCCGTGGCCAGGCGGCTCAACCGGGGCGTGGCGCATCTTCTGAAGAAGAACAAGGTCACGGTGCTGGAGGGGCGCGGGCGGCTGCTGGGCGGCGGCCGGCTTGCCGTCACCGGCAAGGCGGCGGGCGAATACGCGGCGAGGAACATCATCATCGCCACCGGCGCGCGGCCGCGCGACCTGCCGGGGCTGGAGCGCGACGGCAAGCTGGTGTGGAGCTATTTCGAGGCGCTCGATCCGCCGCGCCTGCCCAAGTCGCTGCTGGTGGTGGGCTCCGGGGCCATCGGCGTGGAGTTCGCCTCATTCTACAACGCGCTGGGCGTCGAGGTGACGATCGTCGAGATCGTCGATCGCATCCTGCCGGCGGAGGATGCCGAAATCGCCGCCATCGCCCGCAAGGCGCTGGAGAAATCGGGCATCCGCATTCTCACCGGGGCCAAGGTGGCCAAACTGGACAAGGGCCGCGAAACGGTGACCGCGATCATCGATGCGGCGGGCGGCAAGAACGAGAAGATCACCGTGGAGCGGGTGCTCTCCGCCGTTGGCGTGGTAGCCAATATCGAGAACATTGGGCTGGAAGACGCGGGCGTGAAGACCGAACGCGGGATCATCATGACGGATGAATTCCTGCGCACATCCGCGCCCGGCGTCTTCGCCATCGGCGATGTGGCGGGCCCGCCCATGCTGGCCCACAAGGCCGAGCACGAAGGCGTCATCTGCGTGGAGAAGATCGCAGGGCTAAGGGGCGTGCATCCCCTGAACCGCGATCAGATACCGGGCTGCACCTACTGTCATCCGCAGGTGGCCTCGGTGGGCCTCACCGAGGAGGAGGCGAAACGGCGCGGCCATGAGATCAAGGTGGGGCGCTTTCCCTTCCTGGCCAACGGCAAGGCCATCGCGCTGGGCGATGACGCCGGCATGGTGAAGACCATCTTCGACGCCGCCACGGGCCAGCTTCTGGGCGCGCACATGGTGGGCCCGGAGGTGACGGAAATGATCCAGGGCTTCGTCGTCGCCATGAAGCTGGAGACCACAGAGGAAGAGCTGATGCACGCCATCTTCCCCCATCCGACACTCTCCGAGGCCATGCACGAATCGGTGCTGGCCGCCTGGGGCAGAGCGATACACATCTGATTTCGTTCTTTCCCGGCCTTTCAGTCTGCTTCCGGCACTTTCTGCGCCTGATAGGTGAAAACGTCCGGGTGCAGGTTCAGGCAATCGCCGGGCAAACCGGCTTTCCGGCACAGATGGGAGAAGAAGCCATCGAAATCCGGCAGCTGCTCCCATACCGAGGGCAGGAAGGTGGCCTGGCGGCCGTCCAGCCGGATGATGACGCCGTCCACGCCGGGGCGGATTTTGCGCCGCAGGTCCGCCGCGTCCGCATAGGGCAGGGGGGCGGGAACGCTGAGCACCGAAACTTCGATGTCCACATCGTCCAGCTCGTCCGCCCGCAGGGGCATAAAGCGCGGATCGTTGAAGGCCGCCGCCTTTGCGTTGTGAATGACATCCTCGATCAGCGGCCTGCGCGGCAGGATGGAGCCGATGCAGCCGCGCAACTGCCCATGCTTGTGAAGGGTCACGAAGGCGGCCTGCTCCCGCGCCAGCTCCGGGCAGGCGGCGGTGATGGCCCCTGTGGTTTCATCCGTCAGCCGCTGTCCGCCGAATTCCTCCGCGATGGCCGCGCGGGCGATGCGCGGCAGTTCTTTCAGGCATCTGTCCATGCCCATGATATGGGCGCGGACACATGCGGATTCAATCGCCCTTCACCGCCGCGCGATAGGCGCGCATGATGTGATCGTAGTTGACCACCGCCTCGTCGCGTTTCTTCTCCGCCGGGCCGAAGGCCGATTTATCCTTGTGGCCCCACAGGATTTGCAGCCGCGTCATGCGGAAGGCCTTTTCCGCCTTCCCGCGGTTCTTCTCGGCCCAGACGCGCACCTTTTCAAGCTCCAGCGGCGTCAGGCCGCTCAGATCGAGGTATTTCAGATCAATGCCGTTCAACGGATTGCCTTCCGTTTTCGATTCCGCGTCCATCACCACCACGGGGCGGCAGAAAGCCTCGCTGACTTGCGCGCAGGCCGTCTCGCAGGCCTTGTCCGGTTGCGCCTTCGCGCAGCAGTCGCACAGTTCGATGGCCTTCGCGGGCATGCCCGCCGCGCTCAGCCCCAGCCCCGCCGCCAGCAGCAGTTTCATCGCCGTTTTCATCTCACACCCCTCAGGTTGTCTCCCGCATCTTGCGCCTGCCCGGCATTTAACCCTCTTTGCGCCGCCTGTTCAACCGCGCCGGGGCGCGCCTTGTGCAAAAGGCTTGACCTTGAGCGCTCCGCCGGGCTTGGATGGCCCCATGAGCGAGGTTCTCTTCTATCATCTCCAGCGCCAGCCGCTGGAGCGCGTCCTGCCCCTGCTGTTGCAAAAGACGCTGGACAGGGGCTGGCGCGCCCTTGTGCGCCTGGGCCAGCCCGAGCGCATCGGCCCGCTCTCGGACGCCATCTGGTCATGGCGCGACGAGAGCTTCATCCCCCACGGCGCGGCGCGGGATGGATACCCGGAGCATCAGCCCGTCTGGCTCACGGACAAGGAGGAAAATCCCAATGGCGCGAACGTGCTGTTCTGCGCCGCCGGAGCCGCCCCCACCGCGGAGGAGCTCTCGGCCATGGATCGCGTCATCATCATGTTCTCCAGCCATGACACGTCCGCCGTGGAGGCCGCCCGCGCCCTGTGGCGCGAATGGAAGGACAGGGAAGGCCTCTCCCTGACCTACTGGAGGCAGGACGAGCGCGGCGCATGGATAAAGGAAGCAGGAACATGACGGACAGGAAACTGCAAGTCCCCGATTTCGGCGAGGAAGTCTCGCGAAAGCGCCGCGAAGTGCGCAAGCGCGCCAGCCGGATGCAACGGGAGCTGGGAGCGGAACGGTTCCTGGAATGGTTCGACCAGCTCTATGACGAGGCGGAAGGAGACCCCGCCCGCGTTCCCTGGGCCGACATGGAGCCCCATCCGGCGCTCGTGGAATGGCTGGCGGACAACGGCCCGCACCGGGGCCGGGCGCTGGAGGTGGGCTGCGGCCTGGGCGATAATGCGAAAGCCCTGGCGGATGCCGGATATGAGGTCACCGCCTTCGACATCTCGCCAAGGGCCGTGGACTGGGCCAGACTCCGCTTCGCGGATAGCGGCATCGCTTTTCATGTGTGCAACCTGCTGGATGCCCCGGATGAATGGGCCGGCGCATTCGATTTTCTCCACGAGACTTACACCCTGCAAAGCCTGCCCGTGAGCCTGCGCGGGCGGTGTTTCGCGCCGCTGGCGGGTTTTCTCAAACCCGGCGGGCGGCTGCTGGCCATCTGCCGGGCGCGCCCGGATGATGCCGCCCCGAAGGGCCCGCCCTGGCCGCTGTCGGAAAAGGAGCTGGAGGGCTTTGCCAGCGCCGGTCTGAAACGCCTTTCCCTTCAGCGCATCATTCTGGAAGGCGGCCGCGCCATCCCCCATTTCATCAGCCTGTGGGAGAAACCGGCGGGATGACTCCTCCCGGGCCACCCGCACGATTTGTCATGCGGCGTTTGTGCGCATTTGGCATTTATATGAGCAAAAGGCGATATTTCACGATTTTGCCGCGAAACCCGCCTGATTTTCGCCATTTTTCATGTGCTTATGGCCGTCCGGCAACGCCCGCGAGGGCGTTTTTGTTTGTTTGACCAGCCAACCGGGGGTTCAGATATGAAAATTCATGCAAGGCTGGCGGTGTTCGCCGCCGCCATCTTGGCGCTTGCCGCTTCTTCGCTCGAGAGCCGCGCCGCCGTTGGCGCCCGCGCCTACAAAACCAACTTCTCGTCCGCTTCGTCCCAGGCCGTCCGTTCCGGCGTCCGCCACGCGGCCCGCAAGCATCGCATCATGCGCAAAAGCACGCGCCGCCGTCATGGCCTGTCGCGTTCCCGCGTGGCCGGGCGCAACGCCTGCCGCGCCGCCGCCGCCCGCTTTGGCGTGCCTGTGAGCACCGCTCTGGCCGTCTGCCGGCTGGAGAGCGGCTTTCGCTGTTCCGCCGTGGGCGGGGCCGGCGAGCTGGGCCTGTTGCAGATCAAGCTGGCCACCGCGCGCGGCCTTGGCTATCGCGGCTCCCGCCGTGGTCTGCTGGGCTGCGCCACCGGCGCCTACTGGGGCATGAAGCATCTGGCCCTGGCCATCCGCCGGGGCGGTGTGTGGAAGCACAATCAGGG
>JALUFY010000427.1 GCA_027051995.1 Hyphomicrobiales bacterium | reverse complement strand
GCCAGGGCCCCGGGCCTCACAAGCGGCGCGGCTTCACGCGCCCTGCTCGCCCGGGGCCCTGGCCGTGATGCGCAGCGCATGCACCCGCGCCTTCAGCAGATCGCCAAGGGCGGCGTTGACCATCCGGTGGCGTTGCACCAGCGGCTTTCCGGCGAAGGCCTCCGAGACGATTATCACGTGAAAATGCGATTCGCCGTGTTCCGGGTTGCCCCCGGCGTGATGCGCGTGACGCGCCGATTCGTCGATGATTTCCAGATGCTCCGGCGCCAGGGCCTCGTTGAGCGCCGCCTTCATCTTCTCTCCCACCGGGCCAAGCGTCATGGTCATTGTCTCCGCGCTGCGTGAAACGGAATTCCGGCCCATACTGGCGCGAATGCCCGCGGGCGCGCGCTACAGATTCCGCCCCACGGAAAGGAATTTCTCCCGCCGCTGCCTGCGCAGCTCGTCCCCCGTCATGTGCAGCAGCGGCAACAGGGCCTTTTCCATCGCATCTCCGGCGTCCCGCACGGTCTTTTCCCGCGCCCGGTGCGCCCCGCCGGTGTTCTCCGGAATGACGGCGTCCACGATGCCGAGTTTTTCCAGATCCTGCGCCGTCAGCTTTAGCGCCTTCGCGGCCTCCTGCGCCTTGGCCGGATCGCGCCACAGGATGGAGGCCGCGCCCTCCGGCGAGATCACCGAATAGATGGAATGCTCCAGCATCAGCACCTTGTTAGCCGTGGCGATGGCGATGGCCCCGCCGGAGCCGCCCTCGCCGGTGATCAGCGACACCATGGGCACGCCCAGCGTCAGGCAGCGCTCGGTGGAGCGCGCGATGGCTTCGGCCTGGCCGCGCTCCTCCGCGCCGATGCCGGGATAAGCCCCGGCGGTGTCGATGAAGGTCAGCACCGGCAGCCTGAAACGCTCGGCCATGTCCATCAGGCGCACCGCCTTGCGGTAGCCCTCCGGCCTCGCCATGCCGAAGTTGCGCGCGATGCGGCTTTTGGTGTCGTTGCCCTTTTCCTGGCCGATGACCATTACCGGCCGGCCCCTGAATCGGCCCACGCCGCCGACGATGGCCAAGTCCTCGGCGAACTTTCGGTCACCCGCCAGAGGCATGAAGTCCGTGATCAGCCCGTTGATGTAATCGATGCAATGCGGCCGCTCGGGATGGCGCGCGACTTGTGTCTTCTGCCACGGATCGAGCCTGGCGTAGAGATCGGCCAGCGCCTTGTCCGCCTTTTTCTCAAGCTGCGCCACTTCCTCGGCGATGGAGACGCCGTCGTCCCCTCCGCCCTCGGCGGCCAGCGACTTCAGTTCGGCGATCTTGCCTTCCAGCTCGGCGATCCGGTTTTCGAAATCAAGATAGATTTTCATCACATCCATGCCAGCGGCCGGGCGGACGGCCTTCCGCCCGGCGCTCCAGCGCCCCCGTGTCATTGCGCGAATTCGCCGCTGAAAGTGGCCGCGCCAGCAGGTTCTGTCAACCCGTTTCCGCCCCGCGCGGAACTATTTGCGCGCCAGCGGATGGTGATTCTCCACCAGCGCGCGCAAGCGCTCCGTCTGCACATGGGTATAGATCTGCGTCGTCGAGATATCGGCGTGCCCCAGCATCATCTGCACGGCGCGCAAATCCGCCCCGCCTTCCAGCAGATGGGTGGCGAAGGCGTGCCGCAGCACATGCGGCGACACGCCGCGCGCATCCAGCCCGGCGCGCGCCGCCAGCTTCTTCAGCTCAAGGGCGAAGTGCTGGCGCGTCAGATGCCCCGATCCGCCGCGCGAGGCGAACAGCCACTCCCCGCCGGAAGGGGCCGCGCCGCCGCGCGCCTTCGCCAGCGCCGCCTCATAGTCCGCCAGCGCCGCCAGCGCCTCATGGCCCAGCGGCGCGATGCGCTCCCGCCCCCCCTTGCCGATGACCCGCGCGAAGCCCTCCTCGCGGCTGACATCGCCCGCCTTCAGCGCCACCAGCTCCGAAACGCGCA
>JALUFY010000426.1 GCA_027051995.1 Hyphomicrobiales bacterium | reverse complement strand
AGGCGGAGTGGCAGGAAAGCGCGCATTTCATGAACCATGCCGGCGTGCGCGTCGGCTGCGCCAACTGCCACGTGCCCAAGCCGTTTCTGCCCAAGATGAAGGCCAAGATTCTCGCCGCCAAGGACGTCTGGCACGAGATTCTCGGCTCCATCGACACCAAGGAGAAGTTCGAGGCGAAGCGCCTGGAAATGGCCAGGCGCGTGTGGGCGCGGCTGAAGGCCACCGATTCGCGCGAATGCCGCACCTGCCATTCTTGGGAAGCCATGGAGCTGGACGAACAGGACCGCGTGGCACGCAAGAAACATGCGCGCGCCCGTGAGGAGGGCAAGACCTGCATTGACTGTCACAAGGGCGTGGCGCATGAATTGCCCGAGGAGGGGTGAGTCGTGACGAAGGCCGGAACGCGACATGATGGCGCTGTTCCCGCGCCCGCCAGGCGCGCGGTGTTGGCCTTGCTGTCGTCGTTCCTGCTGTTGCTGGGCGGCCTGATTCCCGCGGATTCCATGGAAGTGCCGCCGGAACAGATCATGCCGCCGGAGGAGGCGGAGCGGGAGTGGAAGAAATCCGCGCGCCGCCATGTGAACGCCACCGAACTGGCCCGCGAGTTGCGCATGGCCGCCGCCGTCGGCGACCTGGAAACCATGCGCGGGCTGGTGGAGAAGCGCGGCGTCGACCCGAACGCCGCCAACCGCTTCGGCAAGACGCCGCTCATGATGGCGGCGGAAAACGGCAATGCCCAGGCCGTGGCCTGGCTGTTGCGCAAGGGGGCGGACGTGAATGCCCGCACCGTCGCCGGCTGCACGGCGCTCACCTTCGCGGCGGACAACAACTATCCCGCCATCATCGCCATGTTGCTCGAGAGAGGCGCCTTCGTGGATGCCCGTTCGCGCGCCGGGCACACACCACTGATGAGCGCCGCGCGCTATGGCAACCTGCCGGCGCTGAAAATGCTGCTGAAACATGGCGCCGATCCCAATGCCCGCGACAAGCAGGGGCGCACCGCCCTGATGCGCGCCGCCGAACAGGGATTTGAGGAAATCGCTCGGGCGCTGCTCGCCGCCGGCGCCGACCCGAACCTGGCGGACAGGCATGGCACCACCGCGCTCATGCTGGCCGCCGACAACCGTCATTACAAGCTGGCCGCATTGTTGTTAAAGCACGGCGCGAAGGTGGATGCGCGCGACGAGACCGGGGCCACCGCGCTGATTCGTGCGGCGGAGGCCGATCATCTGCCGGTCGCAAGGGTGCTGATCGAACATGGCGCGGACGTGAACGCCCGGGACGACGAGGGCGAAACCGCGCTCTTCAAGGCCGTGCACAACGGCTCCACGCGCATGGTGCGCCTGTTGCTCGAGGCCGGCGCAAACCCGAAGCTGAAGAACCATAAGGGAGAGACGCCGCTGGACATCGCCCGCCGCAAAAGCGTCGGCAAGGCGGTGGCCCTGCTCGAACAGGCGCTTGGCGGCCAGGCCGCGCCGCCCGCGCAGCTCACCGACAGCCGCGCCCGCCTCATCACATCGGTCATTGTGGACGGCGGCGCCCCGCCGGCGGATAACCGGCGGGCGGCGGAAACCTTCGACGCCCTTTGCGCCCGCCTGTCCAGCGCCGACCCCTATGGAACGGGCTGGGTTTATGACCCGCCCTTCGCCCGCGATGAGCTGAAGCGCGCGGCCTACAGGCGCTACTGGGATTATGGCAGCCGCTTCATGATGACGGATCACAGCTTCGCCTTTCTGGGCTTCCGCCATCATCCCGGCCTGCCCGGCCTGCGCGAGGAGACGCCGCCGCGCCCCTCATATGCCGAAAGCCCCATTCACCGCGTCCACATGGCCTGGCCCTACGCGCGGCTGTGGCGCTACTTTCTCGCCGTGGAATCCAGCCTGCGCTCCGCCGCCGTGCGCCTGACGCGGCTGGAGCGCGATCTGCCGGCCCGCCGCGCCCCGCCCAGCGAAGCCACATGGAGG
>JALUFY010000425.1:1101-1965 GCA_027051995.1 Hyphomicrobiales bacterium | reverse complement strand
GGGCAGGAGCGCCCGCCGCGAAATCGCCTTCAATCCGGCGCGCGTGCTCATGCAGGATTTCACCGGCGTGCCCGCGGTGGTCGATCTGGCCGCCATGCGCGACGCCATGACCGCCCTGAACAGCGATCCGGAGAAGATCAACCCGCTCTCGCCGGTTGATCTGGTCATCGATCATTCGGTGATGATCGACCGCTTCGGAACCCCCGCCGCCTTGGCCTACAACCGCAAGCGCGAATACGAACGCAACGGCGAGCGCTACACCTTCCTCAAGTGGGGACAGGGCGCCTTCGACAATTTCTCCGTGGTGCCGCCGGAAACCGGCATCTGCCATCAGGTGAATCTGGAATACCTGGGCCGCGCCGTCTGGACGAAGGAGCGAGGCGGGCGCACGCAGGCTTTCCCCGACACGGTGGTGGGAACTGATTCGCACACCACCATGATCAACGCCCTGGGCGTGCTCGGCTGGGGCGTGGGCGGCATCGAGGCCGAGGCCGTCATGCTCGGCCAGCCGGTTTCCATGCTCATCCCGGAGGTCATCGGCTTCAACCTCACCGGCGAATTGTCCGAGGGCGTCACCGCCACCGACCTTGTGCTCACCATCGTGCAGATACTGCGCGAGAAGGGCGTGGTGGGCAAGTTCGTCGAGTTCTGCGGCGAGGGTCTTGATCACCTCTCCCTAGAGGATCAGGCCACCATCGCCAACATGGCCCCCGAATACGGCGCGACCTGCGGCTTCTTCCCCGTCTCCGGCGAAACGCTGGACTATCTGCGCGTCACCGGCCGCCCCGAGGAGCACATCGCCCTGGTGGAGGCCTACGCGAAGGCGCAAGGCATGTTCCGCGAGGCGGGCGGTGACGCGCAGAT
>JALUFY010000425.1:0-1091 GCA_027051995.1 Hyphomicrobiales bacterium | reverse complement strand
GGCCGACGTCATAATCCGCATCCGGGGCCTTGACGCGGGCCTTCGCCGGAGCCATGGAGACCGAGTTCGGCAAGAAGGGCCAGGAGAAGGCCCGCGTCAAGGCCCCGGATGCGGATTATGACGTCGGCCACGGCGATGTGGTCATCGCCGCCATCACATCTTGCACCAACACCTCCAACCCCTCGGTCATGCTGGCCGCCGGGCTTCTGGCCCGCAAGGCGGCCGCCCTGGGGCTGAAGCCCAAGCCCTGGGTCAAGACCTCCCTGGCGCCGGGCTCGCAGGTGGTCACCGAATATCTGCGCAAGGCCGGGGTGCTGGATGATCTGGAGGCCCTGGGCTTCGCCGTCGCCGCCTATGGCTGCACCACCTGCATCGGCAATTCCGGCCCCCTGCCGGAGCCGGTGACGAAGGCCATCGGGGAAAACGATCTGGTGGCCTGCGCGGTGCTCTCCGGCAACCGCAACTTCGAGGGCCGGGTCAATCCCCTCGTCAAGGCCAACTGGCTGGCCTCGCCGCCGCTGGTGGTAGCCTACGCCCTGGCTGGCAACCTCAACCGTAATCTGCTGAGCGAACCGCTCGGCAAGGGAACGGACGGCAAGCTGGTCTATCTGAAGGATGTCTGGCCCACCCGCGCGGAAGTGCGCGAGGCCATCCGCGCGGCGGTGACCCGCGAGGCCTTCGTGGAGAAATACGCCGATGTCTTCTCCGGTGACGAGGAATGGCGCGCTATCGACGCAGGCGGCGGCAAGACCTACGCCTGGGACGAAAACTCCACCTACATCCGCCGCCCGCCCTATTTCGACGGCATGACCCTGACCCCGCCGGAAGTGGAGGACATTCGCGGCGCGCGCATCCTCGGCCTGTTCGGCGATTCCATCACCACCGATCACATCTCCCCGGCCGGGGCCATCGCGCCGGGCTCTCCAGCGGCGGAATACCTCGAGGCGCACGGCGTGGCCCCGCGGGATTTCAACTCCTACGGCTCGCGGCGCGGCAATCACGAGGTCATGATGCGCGGAACCTTCGCCAACATCCGCCTGCAGAACGAGATGACGCCGGATGTGCGCGGCGGCTGGACGGTGCATTACCCG
>JALUFY010000424.1 GCA_027051995.1 Hyphomicrobiales bacterium | reverse complement strand
CCGTTTGATCAAGATTTGGACTGGCGCGTCGCGCCCGCAGCTGTGCTCACCGGATGTTCAGCCCTTTTTCCTGCCCGGCACCTGCACGGGAAATCCCATGATCTGCCAGTTCTGCATTCCGCCGCGATAATAGAGGAGCTTGGAGGGCGGATAGCCCGCCGCCACGAGATTGCGGATGGCGCGCGGCGACTGGGCGCACCACGGCCCGTTGCAGAACAGCAGCAGTTCGCGCGCGTTGCCGAAATCCCAGGTGCCGTCTTCCAGCTTCTCCGCCCCCAGCACCATGAGAATGCGCTCCAGATAGGGATTGTTCTTGCTGGAGAACAGCGTGAAGGGAATGTTCACCGAGCCGGGGATCGTGCCCTTCTTGTACCACACGGGGATGCGCGCATCGACCAGCACGCCCTTGTTCTTGGCTACCTTGTTCTGCAGGAAGTCGAGAAGCTCCAGCTCGCCCACGGTGCGCACGCCCTTAACCGGAGTCATCGGCTGGATGCAATGCGGCGGGCAGGCGCGCGAGGTCTTCGTGTAGCTGTTTTTCAGCCGGTGATTGGTGTCCTGTATGCGCTCGATGTGAATGGTCTTGCGGCCGATGGTAATGTCCAGAAACGGAATGTCCGGCGTGATGTTGACTTTGCCGGCCTGCGCCGTCACGGCGGAAAAGGCCGTCGCGGAAACGGCCAGTGCGGCGGCGAAAGCCAGACGCGTGAATCTGCGGATGATCATGGGCATTGTTTTTTACTCCACCTTTTCCGGTTCCCCGTATGTTCAAAAAAAGGCGCTCCCGCCCGGCGAACCGGTCAGTCAAGCGCCCCTTTGACATGCAACGTTTCAAGTCCCTTGGGAGGACAAATTAAACAAAAGTTTCCCGGAAACCCATTGAAACCTTAAGACAAGGTTAACGCCGCATTGTGGCGGAAAATGTCAATTCGGTTGGAAAATCAATAAGATACGCGCACAGATAGAAATCTGGTCATGTTTTTCTACCTGTGCGGGACGCTATCGGCCATTTCGCGTCCATTCAAGTCAATAGACATAGACGAGACGGATAAACGTGCCTCTGCTGCTGCCTGACGCGGAAGTGACGGGAATGAAAACCCTCATGACGGGCGCATCGCTGGCGGGTGCCGGCCGCTCAGCCTTTTGCATTGCCTGCCGGGTCTTGTTGCGGGCCGCCGTGCCCGCATGACGGACGATGCGCAGGCCCACATGGAATTGCGCCACCGCCTGCCCGGCCAGCGCGTGGGACGTGAACAGCGCGTACATGGCAATCGGAGCCATCAGAAACAGCACAAGCCCGGTCTGTCCCTCGCGGCCTCTTTTCCTGCCCCCTTCGCATGTCACAAACCTGTTTTTCATCTGCGCCTCCTCTCGGCCGTTTGCGCCAGCGGGAGACCAGGATGCAGGCTTCATGCCAGATCGGATCGGCCCGGAGGGCGAGGCCGGTAATGCGCAAGAAAAAGCATAGCACAAGCAAGGAGAAATGCAAGAAGCATCAAGGTTCAAAGTAAATCAGAAAAAACATATGTAATTCAGGGTGTATGATTAAAAATCAATACAACCTATAACCATAAGTTGCAACAAGGTAGTCGCAACTTATGGCTATGTTTACAATATTGTTCTTGAGATTACGCCAGCGCGTCGCGCTCTTCGGCGTATTCTTCCTTCAGATCCACCGGGTCGTCCGGCCCGAATCCCATTTTGGCCAGCCTGCGGCGCTTGTAGGAGAAATAGAGCACCGGAATGACCACCAGGGTGAGAATGGTGGACACCAGGATGCCGAAGATCAGGGAGACGGCCAGCCCGTTGAAGATCGGGTCGTCGATGATGAAGAAGGCCCCCATCATGGCGGCGATGGCCGTCAGCAGGATGGGCTTGGCGCGCACCGCCGCCGACTGGATGATGGCCTCGCGCAATGGCATCTTGCAGGCGCATTGCTGGTTGACGAAATCCACCAGCAGAATGGAGTTGCGCACGATGATGCCGGCCAGCGCGATGACGCCGATCATCGACGTGGCGGTGAACTTCGCCCCCAGCAGCGCGTGCCCCGGCATGACGCCCATAATGGTCAGCGGAATGGGCGCCATGATGATCAGCGGCGCCAGATAGCTGCGGAACTGCGCCACGATCAGGAAGTAGATGCCGATCAGCCCCACCGCATAGGCGATGCCCATGTCGCGGAAGGTCTCGTAGGTGATCTGCCATTCGCCATCCCACTTCAGCGAAAAGCGCACCGGATTCTGCGGCGGCGAGATGAAATACTGCTCGATGGGCCGGCCGGTGATGTCCTTCCTGTCCTTCAGCCTGCCGGAAATATCGAACATGCCATAGAGCGGGCTGTCGATCTTTCCGGTCATGTCGCCCATCACATAGACCACCGGCAGCAGATCCTTGTGATAGATTTCGTTCTCGCGCCTGTCGTGGATCAGCGTGACGATCTCCGACATCGGCACCAGCTTGCCGCTCACCGCCCGCACCTTGAGGTTCAAAAGATCCTCCATCGAACCCTTCTCGGAGACCGGCAGCTGCACGCGGATGGGAATGGCGTATTTCGTCGCCTGCCCGTGCATGTAGCTGACGTCCTCGCCGCCAAGTGCTGTGGCGATGGCCCGCGCCACGGAAGACTGCGGCACGCCCAGCGCCGCCGCCCGCTGGCGGTCCACCTTGACGATGATGCGCGGATTGCCCGCCTGCGTGGTGTCGTCGATGTCCACGATGTCCGGCGTGGTCTCGAAGACCTTGCGCACATTCCTGGCCACCTTGATCTGCCCGGCGTAATCCAGCCCGTAGATCTCCGCCACCAGCGGCGAGAGCACCGGCGGCCCCGGCGGCACCTCCACCACCTTGTAGCGGATGGACGGATCAAGCCCCAGCTTTTGCAGCTTCTCGCGCACGTCCGTGGCGATCTCGTGGCTCTTGCGCGCGCGGTGATGCTTGTCCGTCAGGTTCACCTGGATGTCGCCAAAGCGCGATTCCTGGCGCAGATAGTATTGCCGCACCAGCCCGTTGAAGCCCACCGGCGAGGCCGTGCCGGCGTAGATCTGGTAATTGGTCACCTCCGGCACGCCATCCAGCACGCGGGCGATCTTCAGCAGCGCCTTCTGCGTCGCTTCCAGCGCCGTGCCGTCCGGCATGTCGACGACGATCTGGAACTCCGACTTGTTGTCGAACGGCAGCATCTTGAGAATGACCAGCTTGAAATAGCCCAGAGAGGCCGCCGCCCCCATGAGAACGGCCATGGTCAGGATCAGCAGATAGCGCTTCGTGCGCCCCCACCAGCCAAGGCCCAGGAACGGCCCGAGGATGAAACCGAAGAACCTGCGCCCCCTGCCGATCTCCTGCTTGAGCTCTTCTTCTTCCGCATGGGTGTGCTTGTGGCCCTTGACGATCAGTTTGAAGGCCAGCCACGGCGAGATGATGAAGGCCACCGCCAGCGAAAGCAGCATGCCCATGGAGGCGTTGATCGGGATGGGGCTCATGTAGGGCCCCATCAGCCCGGTGACGAAGGCCATGGGCAAAAGCGCCGAGATGACCGTCAGCGTCGCCAGAATGGTCGGCGAGCCCACTTCGTCCACCGCCTGCGGGATCAGCACCCAGGGCTTGCGCGCATCGCCCATCTCCAGATGCCGGTGGATGTTCTCTACCACCACGATGGCGTCATCCACCAGAATGCCGATGGAGAAGATCAGCGCGAAGAGTGATACCCTGTTGATGGTGAAGCCATAGGCCCAGGAGGCGAAGAGCGTCACCGCCAGGGTGGAGAACACCGCCATGCCGACGACGATGGCCTCGCGCCAGCCCATGGTGATGAGCACCAGAAAGACCACCGAGGCGGTGGCGAAAAACAGCTTCATGATCAGCTTCTTCGCCTTGTCGTCGGCCGTCTTGCCGTAGTTGCGCGTCACCGTCACCTTGACGTCGTGGGGGATGAACACCCCCTTGAGCTGTCCGATGCGCTTGATCAGCTTCTTGGCGATCACCACGGCGTTCTTGCCCGGCTGCTTGGCGATCTCGATGGTCACCGCCGGAAACTGCCCGGCCGGTGCGCCCTTCTTCAGCCCCGCCGGGCCGTTCACGTAGGTCACGTAATTTTTCGGCGTGTCCGGCCCCTCGCTGATTTCGGCCACGTCGGCCAGATAGACCGGCTTGCCGCCGAACAGGCCGATGACCAGCTTCTTCACCTCGTCGGGGCGCGACAGGAAGGTGCCCGCGCGCACCGGGATTTCCAGATTGTCGCGCACGATGGCCTGCCGGTCGGTGGAGGCGTTGGAGGCCTGAAGCGCCTTGCGCAGGTCATCCAGCGCCAGCCCGTAGCCATCCAGTTTCTGCGGGTCGATCTTCACGTTGACCACCCGCTCCGGCCCGCCCACGGTGCGCACCTGCCGCGTGCCGGGAATGCGCTTCAGCTCCGCCTCCACCGTATGGGCCACGCGCAGCAGGTCATGCGCCGTCTTGCGCCCGGACGGATCCCACAGCGTGAAGGTGACGATGGGAATATCGTCGATGGAGCGCGGCTTGACGATGGGCTGGCCCGTGCCGAGATTGGGCGGCAGCCAGTCCATGTTGGAGAAGACCTTGTCATAAAGCCGCAGGATGGCGCCGGTGCGGTCTTCGCCCACCTTGAACTGCACGGTGAGCACGCTCATGCCCGGCCGGGAGACCGAATAGACATGCTTCAGCCCGGAGATCTCCGCCAGCACCTGCTCCGCCGGGGTGGAGACGAGCTGCTCCACCTCCCTGGCCGGCGCGCCGGGGAAGGGGATAAAGACATTGGCGAAGGTCACGTTGATCTGCGGCTCTTCCTCGCGCGGCGTGATCATGGCGGCGAAAAAGCCCGAAAGCAGCGTCGCGATCAGCAAAAGCAGCGTGATCTCGTTGCGCACGAAGACGCGTGCGATGGCGCCTGAAATGCCCAGTTTCATCACTCAGCACCCTCTCTGGCCGCATCCTCGCCGCGCTTCTTCTCCCGCGATTTCAGCCGGATGGCAGCCTCCAGCGGATCGGCGGCGATGACATCGCCCGCCTTGAGCCCCGAAAGCACCTCCACCATGCCTGGCCCGGCGGGGCGTCCCGTGCGCACCTGTTGCAGCACCATGTTGCCGTCACGCACCAGATAGACGCCGGCCAGCTCGCCGCGCCGCGCGATGGCGCTTTCGGGAATGGCCAGCACGGAGGCCTTCTCCACCTCGAAGGCCCCCTTCACCAGCATACCGGGAAACAGGTTCTTGCCCTTTTCCGCCAGATAGAGGCGCACCGTCACCGTGTTGGTTTGCGGGTTGGAGAAGGGAAAGATCACCATGCGCGACACCTTCAGCCGCTTGTGCCCGTCCAGATCGAGCACCACGGAAGCCTTTTTCTTCTCGCGCACGATGGGCACATAGCGTTGCGGCAGCTCCACATGGGCGCGCAGTTCCTCCAGCGAAAAGCCGGTCATCAGCGGCCTGCCCGGCGCGGCCAGCTCGCCGATCTCGGCGTGGCGTTTGATGACGATGCCGGAATAGGGCGCCCGCACCTTCGTGTAGGCGAGCTGCTCCTCGGCCTGCTTCACTGCCGCCTGCGCCTGCTTCAGCGCCGCCCGCGCCGCGTCGCGCCCGGCCCGCGACTGATCCAGGCGCGCCTTGGGCACCGTGCCCTGCTTGTAGAGGCGAAAGACGCGGGCGTAATCCTGTTCCGCCGCCTTCAACCGCGCCTGCGCCGCCCTGACTGCCGCCCGCGCCTGCTCCAGCCGCGCCTTGTGCTGGGTGTCGTCCAGCTCAACCAGCACATCGCCCTTTGTCACCCGGTCGTTGATGTCGAAATGCACCGCGATGATGCGCCCCGATGTCTGGGCCGAAACCGTGGACTGCTTGACCGCCTCCACGACGCCCTCGAAGAGCCGCTCGCGCGCCACTTCATGCCGCGCCACGGTGATGGTCTTCTCCGCCGCCGCTCCGCCGGCCAGCGCCGCGCCCGTCAGCATCGTCAAGGCCAGCGCCCCGCCGGCCGCCGCGAGTAACCTGTTCATCATTCCGAAATCCTGTTTTCTGCCGCCATGCCCGGGCCGGCGCGGCCCGGCGCTCCACAACCACTGTTCATCATAAGAACACCCCGGCGCAATGTCCAAGGGCGCGTAACATGCCGCGCCCTATATATTAGCAAAATCTAATATATCAACCCGTCTTCTGACAGGCGGGAAGGGCTGGGGGGCGCGCTTCAATTCACGCCCGCCCCGCGAAGGGCTCACACGTCCAGATTGGCGACGTTGAGGGCGTTGGTCTGGATGAATTCGCGGCGCGGCTCCACCACGTCGCCCATCAGGCGCGAGAACAGATCGTCGGCCTCGTCCAGCTCCTTGATCTGCACCTGCAACAGCGAGCGGGCGTTGGCGTCCAGGGTTGTTTCCCACAGCTGTTCGGGGTTCATCTCGCCAAGCCCCTTGTAGCGCTGCATGGTCACGCCCTTGCGCCCGGCGGCGAAGACGGCGTCCAGCAGATCCAGCGGCGAATGCACCACCGTTTCGCTCTCGCCGCGCCGGAAGATGGCCGGTTCGCCATAGACCTCGCGCAGATGCGCCGCGTGGCGGCCAAGACGCCGCGCCTCCAGCGAGGCCAGCAGGGCCGCGTCCAGATCATGGCTCTCGCGCACCCCGCGCACCTCGCGCCAGAAGCGCAGTCCGCCGTCATCAAGCGCCTCGCCATGCCAGCCGCGTTCGGTTTCCTCCGAAATGGCGTCCAGACGGCGGGCCACGTCTCCGGCCAGCTTTCTGGCCTTTTCGGCGTCCTTCAGCGGCTCGCCCTCGAAGACCCCGGCGATGGCCGCCTGCTCCAGCAGGAAGCGCGGATAACGCGCGTTCAGCGCCTCGAAGGATTTGCGCGCCGCCAGCGCCTCGTCCACGATGGCCCGCAGATCGGCCGCCGCGCGCGTCTCGCCGTTCGCCAGCTCCAGCGCCGCGCCCTCCAGGCCGGCCTCGACCAGATAGTTCTCCAGCGCCTCGTCGTCCTTCAGGTAAAGCTCCGAGGAGCCCCGCCGCACCTTGTAGAGTGGTGGCTGGGCGATGTAGAGATAGCCCCGCTCGATGATCTCCGGCATCTGCCGGTAGAAGAAGGTCAGAAGCAGGGTGCGGATGTGCGCGCCGTCCACGTCGGCGTCGGTCATGATGATGATCTTGTGATAGCGCAGCTTGCCGATGTCGAACTCCTCGCGCCCGATGCCCGCGCCCAGCGCGGTGATCATGGTGCCGATCTCGTTCGACGACAGCATCTTGTCGAAGCGCGCCCGCTCGACGTTGAGGATCTTGCCGCGCAGCGGCAGCACCGCCTGGTTCTGGCGGTTGCGCGCCTGCT
>JALUFY010000423.1 GCA_027051995.1 Hyphomicrobiales bacterium | reverse complement strand
CTTCTCCGCCGCGCACGGCCTCGAGCGCCTGCCACATGGAGGAGACGCGCCGCCCCCGGCGCAGGGCCAGGCTGGGCTTGTCGTCCATGCGGATGGCGACATCGGAATGGCGGATTTCGCACCGTTTCAGAACGCGCGGATAGTTCCGCGCGGCGGCCCTGATCTTCTCTTCGTCGCCGTGCAGAATCACCCGCATGTTCGCATGGCGCGACAAGGCCAGGTCAACGCCGGGGATCGTCACGTCCAGCCCGGCGTCTCCGCCCATCGCGTCAACGGATATGACGTAATCGTCCGGCACCTTCATCCCTCTCGCAAACCGCCGTGCGGGTCTCCTGCCCCGGATTCCCCCTTGACCCATGACAATACCGCCATGACGGCGCGCGGCCAAAGAAAAAATGCGTCCCTTAGCGATTCGCCGCGCCGGGCCGGTTCGTTTCAGGCCGGGCCGCGATGCGCGAACGCCCGCGTCAGTCTTTCTTCCTGAGCGCCGCGAGACCGGCGAATGGCGAGGGCTTTTTCCCGGGCTCGGCGGCGGCCTTTCCGTCCGTGGAATAATCGGTGAAATCCGTTCCCGGCTTCTTCGGCCAGGGATCGAGCGACAGCGCCAGGGTCTCGGCCACCAGTTCGCCAAGGTCGATTTTGCCGCCGCGCAGGATGTCCGGCTCATCCTCCGCCAAGGGGTCGATGTCCACTTCCCGCTCTTCTTCTTCCGTCTTGCGCCCCCCTGCCCCGTCAGGCGCATAAAGGCGCTCGACGGGCGCTTCCAGCGTGCTGGTGAAGATATCCAGCGTGCGCACGCATTCCTGATCCAGCTCGGCGCGCAGCTGGCCATGCACGCGGATCTGCCCCTTTTTCCACGGCAGGATTTCCAGCCTGGCGCTCAGCGCGTGAATGGCCGGCAGCTTCATGCGCGCTGCCAGGGCCCGCAATTCGGCGGGCGTGGCCTCTATTGATTCGCGCCGGCCCGTCCTGCCCAGCCTGGAAACATCCACGGGGCGGGAAAATTCCGCGACGGCCGTCATGATCCCTTCTCCATGTCAGGGGCGGGCGGAAAGACCACCCGGCCCTTGCGCAAATCCGCGGTCTTCGTCTCCGCCAGCGTTTTTCTGGCCGTCATGACATAGTCATGCAGAGCCTCCAGCGCCCGAGGGCTGGCCTCTCCGCCGAAGATGTTGCGGTTGAAGGCGTCCTTGAGCCCCTCCGCATCATCCCTTTCCAGCGCCTCGCGGTAGGCCTTGAGGCGGCCATAGAAACTCTCCGCCAGCTTGCGCACCTTCTTGCCCACGGCGACATCGGAAACGCCCATTTCGCGCAGATTGCCGTCCATGTCCATGAACATCTCGTCAAACACATCCTGGGCGAATTGCGCCGTCTTTTCATCCTTTTCTCCGCGCAGACGGTCGAAAAGCAGAAAGGCGTGCAGGGTGATCATGTCGAAGCGCCCGCCTGTGGTGTCCGGCGCGCCAAGGCTGGCGTAAAACTCAGGCTGCCTCGCCTGCAACACAATCTGTCGGTATGCCTCGCGCGCTGGAAGGTCCTTTTGCAGACGGCCGAGGATTTTCTTCAGGATCATTGATTTCGCTTCGCAAAGGGGCCATACAGCCAGTCAATCATTCGCATCGTCAGGAGCCCGGGTTTCCCATGACAGACACAGCGAAAGACCGCTCCATCCATCTCTCGAGGCGCGCGGCCCTGTTTGGCCTGCTGGCGCTTGGCGCCTGCACGCCCTTGGTCTTGCATCACGGCTATCTGCCGCGCAAGGGCGATCTGGAAAAAATCCACGAAGGCATGAGCAAGGCCGAGGTGGAGGCCATCCTCGGCTCGCCCTCGACCACGGCGACCATCGCCTCGCAGGGCGACAGCTATTATTACATCTCAAGCACCGTGGAGCAAAAGGCCTTCCTGAAACCAGAAGAGACAGACCGCAAGGTCTTCGCCGTGCGCTTTGACCAGAACGGGCTGGTGCGCAGC
>JALUFY010000422.1 GCA_027051995.1 Hyphomicrobiales bacterium | reverse complement strand
GATCTACACCGCCATCAATGGCGCAAGCCCCGATCTGGCGCGCGGCTGGGCCATCCCGACGGCCACCGACATCGCTTTCGCCCTTGGCGTCATGGCGCTGCTGGGGCCGCGCGCGCCGCGCTCCCTGAAGCTGTTTCTGCTGGCGCTGGCCATTCTCGACGATCTTGGCGCGATCATCATCATCGCCCTGTTCTATACGGACAATCTCACCCTTGTTCCGCTGGCCGTGGCGGCGGCGGCCATTGGCGGACTGGCGCTGCTCAACCTGCGCAAGGTGACGCGGCTTGCGCCCTATATCCTGCTGGGCATCGTTCTGTGGGTCAGTGTTCTGAAATCGGGCGTTCACGCCACGCTGGCCGGTGTGGTGCTGGCCATGTTCATTCCCATCGCGGGCAAGGGCGAAAGCGGGGCGCGGAAAAGCCCCCTGCGGCATCTGGAACATGCGCTGCATCCATACGTGGCCTATGGCGTCATGCCCATCTTCGCCTTCGCCAACGCCGGGGTGAGCTTTTCCGGCATGAGCCTGGCCACGCTCATGCAGCCTTTGCCGCTGGCCATCGCGGCGGGGCTCTTCATCGGCAAGCAGGCCGGCGTCTTCGGCGCGGTGGCCTTGGCGGTGAAAACCGGGCTGGCGGCCAGGCCCGATGGCGCAAGCTGGCTTCAGCTCTATGGCGTGGCGCTGCTCACCGGCATCGGCTTCACCATGAGTCTGTTCATCGGCATGCTTTCCTTCGCCGATCCGGCACATGCTGCGGGCGTGCGCATCGGCGTCATAACGGGCTCTCTTCTGTCGGCCATCGCCGGATACGCCATATTGCGTCTTGCTCCCGAGAGCGCAAACGCCTAAGACCCGCGCATGTTCATGGTGCTGGAAATTCTCGGCGGGCTCGCCCTGCTGCTGATCGGCGGCGAGGCCATGGTGCGCGGGGCGGTGGCTCTGGGCCGGTGGATGGATCTTTCGCCGCTGGTCGTCGGCATTCTCATCGTCGGCGTGGCCACCTCCATGCCGGAAATGGCGGTTTCCGTGGAGGCCGTGCTGAAGGGCCATCCCGCCGCCGCCATCGGCAACGTGCTGGGCAGCAACTCGGCCAATATCATGCTGGTGCTGGGGCTGACGGCGCTCGTCAAGCCCATGCACAGGCAGGCGCGGGCGCTCGTTCCCGACGGATTGATGCTGCTGGGCGCCGCCGCGCTGTTCGTTCTGCTGGGCTTTTCCGGCGTCATCACCCGCTGGCAGGGGGCGGCCATGTTTGCCGCTCTTGCGGCCAACATGGCATGGGAGTTCACCCGCACGCGGCGCGAGACGAAGCTGGCAAGGGAAATCGAGGAGGAACTGGCCGGAGAGTTGCCGCCCGGCGCCATATGGGACAAGCCGCTCATCGCCCTGCTGCTCGTCGCGGGCGGGCTGGGGGCCCTGGTGCTGGGAGCGGACTTGTTCCTCAAGGGCGGCCTTGCGGTCGCTGATTATTTCGGCGTCTCCAAGGGCGTCATCGGCCTGACGCTGCTGGCGCTTGGCACCTCCGCGCCAGAGCTGGCCAGCTCTCTGGCCGCCGCGCGGCACGGGCACTCCGATGTCGCCTATGGCAATATCGTCGGCTCCAACGTCATCAACATCCTGGGCGTTGGCGGGGCGGCGGCCATGGCGGGCGCGCTCACCTTCCCGCGTCTCATGACATGGCTGGATGGCCCGGTGATGCTGGCCGCCACGGCGCTCATGGTGCTCATCTTCTCCACCCGCAAGGGGCTGACACGGCCGCGCGCGCTGCTGTTCGTGGCCGCATATACCGGCTATATGGCCGTCCGCGCCGCTATTCTCTCATGAAAAAACCTCCGCCGTTTCCGGCGGAGGAGTTGCTTCACAAGGAGACTTCTTGTTGCTCCCGGGAGAAAGCCTTATCTGGCGGCCAGCCGCGCCCCGCAGGAGCGCCGCGCGGCCATGGCGATGGCGCGGGCTTTGGCGCGGGCCACGGCGG
>JALUFY010000421.1 GCA_027051995.1 Hyphomicrobiales bacterium | reverse complement strand
GTAAGGCCGAAGCGGGCGATGAGCTCGGCCTTCGGGTCGTCCTCGAAGCGGATGATGCGGATCACCTCGTCGATGTTGAGATAGGCGATGAGCAGCCCCGCCAGCACCTCCAGCCGCGCGGCGATCTTCTCCAGCCGCCAGTAGGTGCGCCGGATGAGCACGTCCATGCGGTGATCCAGCCAGGCGCGCAAGACCTCGCGCAGACTCATGACGCGCGGCACGCGGCCCTGATCGAGCACGTTCATGTTCAGCGAAACACGGCTTTCCAGCTCGGTGAGCCTGAACAGCGATTCCATGAGCAGCACGGGATCAACGTTGCGGCTCTTCGGCTCCAGAACAAGGCGGATGTCCTCCGCCGATTCGTCGCGCACATCGCCCAGCAGCGGCAGCTTGCGGGCGGCCAGAAGATCGGCGATCTTCTCCACCAGGCGCGCCTTCTGCACCTGCCAGGGGATTTCGGTGACGACGATTTGCCACTGGCCGCGCGCGAGGCCCTCCTTCTCCCACTTCGCGCGCACGCGAAAGCCGCCCCGGCCGGTCTCATAGGCCTTGCGGATGTTCTCCTCAGGCTCCACCAGCACGCCGCCGGTGGGCAGATCGGGCCCGGGCATGAACTCCAGCAGCTTGTCTATCCCTGCGTTGGGGTGCTTGATGAGATGCAGGGCGGCGTTGCAGATTTCCTCGGCGTTGTGCGGCGGAATGGCCGTGGCCATGCCCACGGCGATGCCCTGCGAGCCGTTGGCCAGCAGATTGGGAAAGGCCCCGGGCAGCACGACGGGCTCGTTGTCCTCGCCGTTGTAGGTGTCGCGGAAATCCACCGCGTCCTCGTCCAGCCCCTCCAGCAGGGCCATGGCCACGTCCGTCAGCCGCGCCTCGGTGTAGCGGTAGGCCGCCGCGCCGTCGCCGTCGATGTTGCCGAAGTTGCCCTGCCCCTCGATGAGCGGATAGCGCACGGCGAAATCCTGCGCCAGGCGCACCATGGCGTCATAGACCGCCTGATCGCCGTGCGGGTGATACTTGCCGATCACGTCGCCGACCACGCGGGCGCACTTCTTGAACCCGGCCCTGGGGTCGAGCCGCAGGATGTGCATGGCGTAGAGCAGCCGCCGGTGCACGGGCTTGAGCCCATCGCGCACATCCGGCAGCGCCCGGTGCATGATGGTGGACAGGGCATAGGCGAGATAGCGCTCTTCCAGCGCCTCGCGCAGGTTGATGGCTTCGCCGGCGGAGGGCGAATCAGCTGGGGTGTGGGTGCTCATGGCGCAAGGCTAGCGCAAAGCCGCGCCGGGGGCAAAAGCGGCCCGGACAGGCATCTCTATGGCGGAATGACCATACAATCAAAAGAGGTATCAACCTTCGGTTGCTTTACTCATGGTTTGACAACCTGTAGGTTTTTATCCACGGGGGAAGTCACGGCAATCTAGCCGGAATCAATCGTCCGGGTCGATAAACCGGCGGTTGCAGAGACAACAAGGAGAGGGGCGAGATGAAAACAACGAAGGCGAGACAGCTTCAGGAAGCGCGAAGGCATCAGGGCGATGCGGGGGATGGCGCGCCGGACGTGAGCGATCCCAGGCAGGTGGCGGCCTATGTCGCGGACGTGACGCTGGAAATGCGCAATCTGGCCAGGAACGCCAACCTGACCTTTCTCTCCTATCTGCTGGAAATGAGCTTTCAGGAAGCCTTCGACCTCACCCAGCCGGACGGAAAGGTGAAAAACCGGGCGTGAACCACGGCAGGGCCGCGCATCGGATTTGCCCGCGCCGCACCGGGCGTGTATTCTCCCCCACGGGTTTCCAATCCGTCATTCCGGGGAGCATTCATGGCCCGCACATTCATCGGCAGGAAGGGAGCGGCGGCGATCGTCTGCGTGGCGCTGGCCGCCGCTCTGGCCGCCCCGCCGCCGGCCGGCGCCGCCAAGGTCATCCGGCAGAAGACCAGGGCGCATGCGAAAACCGGGCGGAAGGAAAACAAACCGGTTGAT
>JALUFY010000420.1 GCA_027051995.1 Hyphomicrobiales bacterium | reverse complement strand
TATCCCGCGCCGCGGCCCGTGTTCACCTGGTGGAGCTATCGGGGCAAGGAAGACTGGCGCGTGCTCGACAAGGGCCGCAGGCTCGATCACATCTGGGCGGATGAGCGGCTGGCGGCGGCCTGCGAGACTGTGGAGATATGGAAGCAAACGCGCGGCTGGGCGCGCCCCTCCGATCACGTCCCGGTGATGGCCCGCTTCACGCCATGAAAAAGGCCGCGCCGCCTTGCGTTTTCATCTGGCGGCGGGCGGCGATTGGTGGCATAGTTTCCCCGCTGGCGGTCTTGCCCATTACCCGGTTCATCGTGGTGTTGCCCGAACCCGTCGTGAACAGATCAGGCGCTGAAGCCATGAAACGGTCTGCCCCATCTTCCTCAACATACCGGATACCGCACCCATGCCGAAAAAGCATTTGCGTTCCCGCCCGGAGTCCCTCCTCAAGCGCCTGAAAAAACAGAAGGCCCCCGATACCCTCGTCAATCTGGCGGACGTGCTGTTCTCCTCCGCCCAGCCGGAAGACCTGCAAGACCTTGGCGTTGACGGCATGGAGTGGCTGGCGCGCCGCGCCCTGGATTTCATCGAAGTCCGCAAGCCCGGCCAGGCGCGGGTGGACATCTCCGATCCGGACGGCCCCGCCGGGGCTCTGACGGACATCTCGCTGACCCAGGCGCTCAACGACAACATGCCCTTCCTGGTGGATTCGCTGCTCGGCTATCTGGCCGGCAAGGGGCTGGACATCCGTCTGCTGCTGCACCCGGTCTTGCGCGTCGAGCGCGACGAAAAGGGCCGCCTTGTGGCCATAGAGCGGCGCGCGGGGCCCGGTGGAGCCATCCGCGAGGAAAGCCTGATCCATCTGCACACCCGGCGCATGGACGATGCCCTGAAGGCCGGGGTCATCGCGGACATGAAGGCCATCCAGCGCGACGTGCGCGCCGCCGTGCTCGACTGGCCGCTGATGCGCCAGCGCGTGGAAGACATCATCAGCGAATATCAGGCCGCCCCGCCGCCCATGCCGGTGGAGGAGCTGACCGAGGTTCTGGCCTTTCTGCAATGGCTGGCCGATGACAATTTCGTCTTTCTCGGCGTGCGCGGCTATGAAGCGAAAGACGGGCATGAGGTGGCGGAAAAGGACGCCCTGGGCATTCTGCGCGGCGCGGACGAAAGGGACGGGGAAGCCCCCGCCGACGCGCCGCGCGAGGCGCTGTGCCTGCCCGGAACGGCGTCGCGGGCGCTCGTCATCACCAAATCGCCGCGCGTCTCCACCGTTCACCGCCGCGTGCCGATGGATCTGATCGCCATCACCCGCTTTGACGCCGCCGGGGAGCCGGCTGGCGAAACCCATGTCCTCGGCCTCTTCGCCTCCTCGGCCTATGTGCGCGCGGCGCGCGACATCCCCCTCGTGCGGCGCAAGATCGCCCGCGCCATGCAGCTGTCGGGTCTGGACAGAAGCAATCATCTGGGCAAGGCGCTGCTCAATATCCTCGAAACCTTCCCGCGCGATGAGCTCTTCGAGCTGGATTCGCGAACCCTGCTCAAGGTGGCCATGGGCATATTGCGCCTCGAGGAGCGCCCGCGCCCGCGCGTCTTCATCTGGCGCGGCTGCTCGGCGCGTTTCGTCTCGGCCTTCGCCTTCATCCCCCGCGACCGGTTCGACACCCGGGTGCGCCGCCAGGTGAGCGAGATTCTGGAGACGGCGCTGGGCGCGCGCGTGGCCGATTTCGCCACCAGTTTTTCCGAAAGCGTTCTGGTGCGGGTGCATTTCCGCTTCGAGCTGCTCAACGGCAACCGCCTGGAGAAGCCGCTCGACATGGACGCCATCGAGGCGCGGGTCAGCGAGGCGGTGCGCAGCTGGCCCGACCGCATGGCCGAGGCGGCGCGCGCCGAATGGGGCCCGCGCAAGGCGGCGCGCATCGCCCGGCTCTATGACAACGCCTTTTCGCAGGCCTACATGGAGGCCTATTCGCCGCGCCAATCCCTGCGCGATCTGGAGA
>JALUFY010000419.1 GCA_027051995.1 Hyphomicrobiales bacterium | reverse complement strand
CGTGGCAGGTGGCGAAGACGCGCCAGGCGCCCCGCGCCAGCAACCCGTCGGCCACGGCCCGAACGGCCCCGCGCCTCTCCCCCCGCCCCCCGGCCCCCCCCCCCCCGGCCCCGCCCAGCCCCGCGCCGCCCGCCCGGCTGCGGCCAAAGCGCTTTTCCGCCTCGCGGGTGGCCACGCTGATCAGGGATCCTTACGCCATCTTCGGCGGAGACATTCTCCAGCTTTCGCCCCTGCCGCCCCTGGCTTGCGCCATCACCGCGCGCGAGCTGGGCATCATCATTCACGCCGCCCTTGAGGCCTTCGCCAGGGACTATCCCGCCGCCCTGCCGCCCGATCCGGCGGCGGCCATCAATGAGCGGCTGCTGGCCGCCTTCGACGAACAGGTGGACGACGCCGCCCGCCGCGCCTTCTGGGCCCCGCGCTTTGCCCGCATGGCGCGCTGGCTGGCCGGTGAGGAGGCCATCTGGCGGGCTGGTGGCGCGCGCGTTCTGGCCGAGCAGCGCGGGAAGATGCATTTTGATGCCGCGGGCCAGACCTTCACCCTCTCCGCCGTCGCCGACCGCATCGATCTGCTGGACGGCGGCTCCGTGCGGCTGATGGATTACAAGACCGGCGTGGTTCCCGATCCCCGCCCGGGCAAAAGTGATTACAGCCCGCAGCTCGATCTCGAGGCGGCCATGCTGCTGCACGGGACCTTCGCCGCCCTGCCGGAAACGAAGGAGCTGGCCGAAGCGGCCTATGTGAAAATCTCCGGCGGCGTGCCCCCCGGCGAGATCACCTCCGCGGGCGGCGGCAAGGCCCTGCGCGAGCAGGCCCTTCAGGCCCTGGATGGTTTCAAGGCCCTTCTGGCGGCTTATGAAGACCCGGCCCAGCCCTATCTGCCGCTGGATCACGGCGACCGCGAGCGCCGACCGCACGACTTTGATCATCTGGCGCGCTGGCAGGAATGGATACACGCCGGCGGGGAGGAGCGCGCATGAGCCGCGCAACCGGCAGCGCCATCGGCAGCGCCACGCGCAAGCAGAACGCCGCCTCGCGCCCCGATATCGCCGCCTGGGTCAGCGCCCACGCCGGCTCGGGCAAGACGCATCTGCTGGTCAACCGCGTCATCCGCCTCATGCTGGAAGGCGCGGAGCCGGAAAAGATCCTCTGCCTCACCTATACCCGCGCCGCCGCCGCCGAGATGAAGAACCGCTTGTTCAAGCGGCTTTCGAAATGGATCAGCCTCGATGACAAGGCCCTGCGAGAGGCCATTTTCAGGGACACCGGGCATGAATGCCAATACGAAAAGGGCTTTTCCCTCGACCGCCCGCGCCAGCTCTTCGCCCGCGCCCTGGAGACGCCCGGCGGGCTGAAGGTGCAGACCATTCACGCCTTCTGCGAAAGGCTGCTCAAGTCCTTCCCCGTCGAGGCCGGGCTCTCGCCGGGGTTCGAGGTGCTGGATGAGCTGCGCGGCTCCGAGCTGCTCGCCGCCGCCCGCGCAAGGGTGCTGGCCGGGGAGACGGATTTCGGCGGCGAAAGATTGCGGGAGAGCCTGGCCCTGCTGTCCGCTCTGCTGAGCGAGAACGGCTTCGACGAACTGCTGGAGAAGCTGCTCGCCCACCGCGATCTCCTGCGCCGCCTAGCCGGTGCGGGCGAAAGAGCCGCGCACGAGGCAAGGCTCGCCACGCTGCTCGCCGTCTCCCCGGGCGTGGAGCCGGAGGAACACATGCGCGAATGGTTCGCCGCCTTGGACAGGCGTGCCCTGCGTGAAGCGGCGCAAATCCTGCCTCAGCGATATCCCGGAGCGGTCAACAACGCGCAGGCGGAGCTTTTCGCCGCTCTGGCGGAGGCGAAATCGCCCGCCGGAGCCTGGGAGCTGGCCGCTAAGGCTTTTCTCAAGCAGGATAACGGGCAAAAGGCGGACAGCAGCGTCATGACGAAAAAGGCCAGGGAAGCGGAGCCTGATCTGGCCAAGGCCATTGTCGGCATCCGCGACTGTTTCCTGCAGGCGCGTGAATCCTGGCT